>CAZKAU010000044.1:0-3956 GCA_964551065.1 Candidatus Woesearchaeota archaeon
TTCAATTTTAAAGACTTTTACAAGTTTTGTTATGATTGGCTTAAAGAAGAAACCGGACTTACTCTATCCGAAGACAAATATGCAGAGAAGATTTCTGGAGATTCAAAAGAGATTGATGTAGAATGGTCAGGAACAAGAGATTTGACAGACTATTTCCGAATGAAATCAAAAGTCACATTAACCATAAAGGGTCTTACTCAGGTTAAGTTCAAAAAAGATGGAGTGGAAGTGGATTCAAACAAGGGAAAAGTTGATATCAAGATGAAAGGAATTCTTGTGAAAGATTACAAAGGAAAATTTGAGATGACCGGTGGCAAAAAATTCATGAGGTCCGTTTATGAAAAATATATAATTCCTTCAACAGTAAAAGAATTCAAGGGAAGAATCGCCGGAGACTGTGACGAGTTCCTTGGACAGGCTAAAGCCTATCTTGATATTGAAGGAAGAACCTAATCTGATTTTACCGAAATACTTAAATAGAAAATCCATATGATTTTGCTATGAAAAAGACCTTGATACTCTTCATCATGGCGGCATTTATGCTTTTGCCAACCATATTTGCACTCAACCTTAATGTGACCTCTCAGACCCAAAACGCTGTTCTCATAAGAGATATTAATCAGCCAACCTCATTTAACATTTCTATAACCAACTACGGAAATTCAAACAGTTTCCTATTTTATAATCTTGCAGGATTTGACATGACTCCAAAAAATGCAGTTTCTATCGCAAATGGAGAAACTAAAACGGTTACTCTAACATTAAAACCTGTATCAGAACTTCCTTACAAGGGATATTATATATTCAATTATTTCATAAGAACTCCTGCAGGAGAGAGTGTTCCTGAATCTTTAACATTCAAAATAATTGACTTGAAAGACGCATTTTCCGTCGGAGCTTCTGAGATAAATCCCCAATCAAGTTCGATAAAAATTTACATAAAGAATAATATCGCTTCAGAGTTTGACAATCTGGATGTAAATTTCAAATCTCCATTCTTCACTCTAGAAAAAACATTGTCTCTTGCTCCAAACGGACAGAAGTTCTATGATGTCACCTTGAATAGAGCTGATTTCAAAAGCCTTCTTGCAGGATTCTACACATTATCAGCAGATGTTACAAGCTCAGGAAAAACTGTAAATGTTGAAGGAAACATAAAATTCTCAGAACAGGACTTGGTAAACGTAAGCGACCAAACCACCGGATTCATAATTTATACACATACAATTCAAAAAACAAACACGGGGAATGTTATTGCAGATTCTCAAACTGTTGTTAAAAAAAATATAATCTCCAGACTTTTCACAACATTTACTCCTGAACCTGATTATGTGGACAGAAAAGGATTAACAATAGATTACACCTGGGAAAATAAAATTCAGCCGGGTGAAACAGTTGTAATAAAGGCAACCACCAATTGGCTGCTTCCTCTCTTTGTGATTCTTTTTATTGTCGCAATCGTGATAATCGTTAAGATGTACTCAAGAACTTCTTTAACTATGGATAAAAAAGTAACCTTCCTTAGGGCAAAAGGCGGAGAATTTGCCTTGAAAGTAACAGTTGTTGTAAGCGCAAAGAAATTCGTTGAAAGGATAACTGTAACTGAAAGGCTTCCTGCTCTCGTAAGACTCTATGAAAAATTCGGAACTGAAAGGCCTTCAAAAGTTGATGAGAAAAATAAGAGGCTTGAATGGTATTTTGACCATTTGGAAGAGGGAGAATCAAGAGTCATAAACTACATCATCTATTCTAAGGTGGGAGTTCTCGGAAGATTTGCTCTTCCTACCACATCGGCAATATATGAGAGAGATGGAAAGATTTTCGAAGCTCAATCCAACAGAGCATTCCTTGTGGCTGAACAAAGCGCTATAAGGGGAGAATAATCTTGAATCTATGAATACGAATCTTTAAAAATCATGTAAAATTGTTCTATTTACCCCGCGTAGCTCAGTGGTTAGAGCGCCTGGCTGTAGATAATTTAGGGTGGATATTCCCACAGGGAAATTATATGAAGCCTGATAAGCCTGCGTCCTGCACCGATGGATGTTGCGATAAAGCAGCACCCGGGAGATCCCCAGTTCGACTCTGGGCGCGGGGATTTTTTTCAAACTCTATAACTTTCTTCAGTCTCTTGCAAATCTAAAATTACCTTTCCAGAAAAATAAAAATCTTCTTTGTGAATATTATACTGCTTTTCTGAAATTGAACTCACAAGAGAATATTCATGAGCATTGATTTCTCCAACAGATAAAATTAAGGAAGACAAAATTATAGGGACAAGTTTACTCTGTTTCATTAACAAATAGTAAACGCAATTTATTTAAAAATTTTTATTTTCTCCTCGAGAAAGTCTATTCTATCTTGCATAATAGAAGTATTTAAAAACCAAATAAATATTACAAGGTTAACAAAATCCAAAAGAGGAAAATGGAAAAAAACGACTTCGATGATGAACTCTCTCTTGAAGAAGAGGAAGACGATGATGAGTTCTTGGATGAGTTGGATCTTGATGATTAGTTAATCATCTTTGGATCACTAATTTTATTTCATTATTATTTTTTTCTAATTCAGGAAAACTCGCGTTTGATGTTATTTCTACTTCATTAACACTAAGTGTTGGAACCCAAATATTGCTGAAACTGAATGTAATTCCGCTTCCTATTGGTATGATTGGAACGTTCTCTGACTTCAAGGGCCTTCCGTCAACAGAGATTGTAATCTTTGAACCAAGGGCATCAATAAGGCCTTCATTCATCACAGTAAAATTAGTGCTCAGGTATTTACCTTGCATGACTGCAGTCGCATTCTTTATGGCAAGGTCTGCAAGAGAAGGATAAGAATAAAGACTATTTATTAATTGAATTGTATCTTGTCCTATTTCCTGGTTGCAACTTGTAACCGGATACATTATATTTCCGGGATTCTTTGAATGATCAAATCCCAAGGCATGAAGTAACTCATGTATTGCCACATTTGGATTTGGACAGGTAGAATCTCTCAAAAGCAAAACCTTTCCTTTCTTTATGACATTAAATTCTCCTGATTGAGTTATATTCACCGGACCTCCTTCGCCCGCAACAAAATAATCTTCATTAACTACAACCTTATCATCACAAGTTATCGAAATTTCAGGATCATAATTTACAGAATAAAATTTCAAGATTGTGTCATTTTGCAAGGTTGCAAGAGCTTGCCTTATATCTTTTTGTTTTTGGAGCGTGCAAAGACTGGAATCGATTTGGTAAGATATTGAATTTGAAGGATATCTCATATTAGGATAGAATTGTATTCCGGTAAGGTTTGAAGAATTGAGGCTAAAATTCCCATTTGAAGGATACTTAAGTATAAATTGAGTTGAACCACCAAAAGGAGTAAACCAATAAACCCCAAGTAAGACTAGAACTAACATAGTAAACAAAAGACCAAAAACTATTCTCACCCAACCCATTAAACATAAAGACAAATTTTGATTTTAAACCTTGTGAAAGTTAACAAAATCCTGCAGTCGTTTTAGATTCAAGAGTTCCGTCAGATTGGCATATGAAAACGTGAGGGGTCTTTGAACCATCAGAGTTGTCAAATCTGGTAGCTATAAGCACCACAGGCATCGAAACACCATAAGATGAAATCTCGCTCGGATAGCTTGCAGGACTCCAAGTCTTAAGGAATTGATTTGCTTCCTCCGTAGAATTTGTCTCTTTGCTTGTTAGTATTGAAACCGATGAATCATATTTTGACTTTATAACCTGGCCACAGTCATTGACTTTTTGAAGGCATGTTTGAGCAAGATTATTCGTAGAGCTTTGATTTTGTCCGAGATTCCAATTTGGGAACTGGACTATAAGCGGATTATTTGAAAAATAGATGTAACCTACAACGACCGCAAGCAGGATAATCGCAAAGAAGAAAAGACCTTTGCTTTTTTTCTTGAAGGGGTACATAGGATAATAGGGGTC
>CAZKAU010000044.1:3966-5326 GCA_964551065.1 Candidatus Woesearchaeota archaeon
ATTATGATTATAGCCTCTCTTTCTCATTTGATAAACATATTTTCATAGATTAATAAATATTGCGTTAAAGATCAATTTCTGATTCTTCACTTTGGATTATTGTTGCAATCTTATCAGCAACCTTCTCCGGAGAATCTATTGAAAGCCCTGAACTGTCATTACTGAACTGAGGACTCCCCCCAAAGGAATTCCTTGAAAAGTTAGTAGCCGTCATTTTTGGCCTTACAACACTGACAATTATATTGGATTCCTTAAGCTCTTTCCTTGCAATAAATGAAATTGCATTAAGCGCATATTTTGTTGAAGAGTAAGCAGAAATTCCGGGAATATACATCTTAGAGAGCATAGAACTAACATTAACTATAATTCCTTTGCCTTGTTTTTTCATGTGTGGAATTACTTCCTGCATTGCCTTCAAAACGGAAAAAACATTAAGCTCCATTATCTGCCTGTATTCTTCCAGATTTATCTTTTCTACAGGTCCGTACATTCCCTGACCGGCATTATTTATTAGAATATCAACTCTTCCAAATTTTTCTATTGTTTTATCAATAAGGCTCTTGATATGTTCGTGATTCCTCATATCCATAACCATTGCAAAAGAATTTGGAATCTCCTTTTCAAGCTTTTCAAGAAGGTCTCTGGAACGTGCAGCCAAAACAACCTTTGCTCCTTTTTCCGCAAGAAGTTTAGCGGTTGCAAGACCAATACCTTGCGAGGCGCCCGTAACGACGGCAACTTTTCCGCTTATTTCCATGATATCTTTCGGAAAATATCTTTTATAAAATTAGTGAAAGATTGTTCTGTAATAGAGAACTATTGCTTAATTTTACCTTCTTGCCAATCTCTGATAATCTTTTTAGCAGTTTTTGTTTCATCAACAAGATTACCTTTTTTCAAAAAAGCTATTTTCCTTCCAAGTTTTTCAATAAGAACCTCTGAATCTCCTTCTGAATCAACCCCATAATAATTTTCTAAAACTCCCGGATATTCTTCAACAAGATTTCCCACAACCATTTCAGGATTTCTTGTCTTATCCCATGTGACTGCGCCAATCTTTGAATGTTTTATCGCATGTTGTGAAAGCAAAGGATTTTCATCTTCCAAAATGATTCCGGGAGTGTCAATAAGGTAAATCCCCTGAGCAAGCCTTATTTTTTGTATTCCTTTAGTATAACCAGATTCTGAAGAAACTCTTGCAGAAGACCTTCCCGAAAGAATATTCGTGATAGAACTCTTTCCGGTATTAGGGTAGCCTATTATCCCAACATTAACAGCATCTTTCTTGATTTTCTTAGCTTCTTTTTTTATTATCTTTTTCAAAGCCAATGTTCCTTTCCTTTCTCTTGCAGAAAACAAA
>CAZKAU010000045.1:0-5252 GCA_964551065.1 Candidatus Woesearchaeota archaeon
GACGTAAAACAACCTTAATTCAGAATCGCGCTTTGTGTTAGATATTTCTTTTGTTGTGTAAAAAGGCAGGGTCCTTTCATTGCAACCAACAAGGAAAACGTGACTCCATTCAAGTCCCTTAGCGCTGTGTATTGTGCTCAGAGTGACCTTGTCTTTTGTTTTATCATGTTTTTCCAATTCTATCAAAGAGTCAAGGAAATTGTTTATCTCTTCAGGTTCAATAGGCATGTCTTCCTCTTTTCCTGTAAATTCATAGAACATTTCTTTTATTATTGCCATGTTTTCAAGTTTATCTTCAAGTTTCTCGTCCTCTCCGAAATATTTCTTTGTTATGTAAGGCTCGTAACCGAAAGTGTAAAGGAAAAGCAGAAGAGGGTCTGCATCCGTTGCTGTAAGTGCATCCTTAAGTCTGTTGATGTCTCCGAGTTTCTCTTCAGATATTGAACTTATGAGGTCTTTTGTGAAATCAAGAACATCGGTAAGGGGAAGATTGTTTTCCTCTGCAATTATCTCAAATTTCCTTATTGTTGAATCTCCAATTCCAGAAATTAAAGACATTATTCTGTGAAAATCGACTCTTGAATTTCTGTTTGCTCTCAGTCTAAGAAAAGCGATTATATCTTTTATTTCCTCTCTCTCAAAGAAATCTTTTGTTTTTGCCATATGGCACGGAATTCGGTTCCTGTTGAATTCCCTTTCAATTTCCTTGCCGATTCGGTTTGTTCTGAAAAGAACCGCGATTTCTTCGGGAGGAACGCCCTGATTGTTTATTAAATCCAGAATCTCAAATGTCAAAAATTCCATTTCTCCATTTGAATCATAGAAAGACTTTACCGAAACATTTCCCGAATCTGATGGGTCTTTTGTGCAATTCAGAGTTTTTGGGATTTTGAACTTCATAGCTTCGATTGTCCGGTTTACTGAATCGATTATATTCTTTCTTGAACGATAATTATCTTTCAGGAAAATAGTATTTTCATTTTCGCTGAAATCAAATATGAAATCGTTTGAGGAACCGCGCCATTCATAAATATTCTGACAGTCATCTCCTATCAGACAGAGATTGTTGCTTTTCAGAAGGTTCAGAATATTTTTTTGGACTATGTTCAAGTCCTGTGCTTCATCAACCATTATTGCCTTGAATTTTACCTGATATTCGTGCCTGACTTCTTCATGTTCATTGAGAAGTTTGTAAGTCAGAAGCAGGATATCATCCAAATCTATGGAATTTTGGTTCTGAATTTCCTTCTGATATTTTTTATATACTTTATTTACATAACGTCTTAATAGGGGATTTATACGAATTATTTCGTCATCGAGAGCCTCTTCAATAATTCCCTGACTGATATTGTCATCAAGAGTGTATTCTTCCGAAAGTTTTTCTGCTAGTATTCCACGATTCTTGAATTTTCCAATCCAGTTCTCGAAATATCTTATTTCGTCTGCCTTGTTTGGAAGGTCTTCTCTTGCAAGTATTCTCTTTATGATTTTTCTTTTGTCAAGATTATCATGAATCAGAGTGAATCCCGGAACCAATCCAACAAGGTCAGCATGCTTTCTTAGGATTTTGAGGAAAAGAGAATGCATTGTTCCAACGTAAGGGGGCTCTCTTCCCGTTCTTTTGTAGATTTTCTCCACCATCTCTCTTGCAGCCTTGTTTGTGAAGGTTGTCATCATTATTTGGCTTGGGAGATAGCCGTGATGGTGAACAAGATTAACATATCTTTCAACTATTGTCGTCGTTTTCCCTGTGCCGGCACTTGCCATGATAAGAAGATTTCCCTCAACCATGTTGACTGCTTTTCTTTGTTCTTCATTCAAAGTCACTAATGTATTGATTTCTTTCAGAATTTTGCTTCGCATTTTGTTGGAAAAGAAGCAGGGTTTTTTAGAGTTTTGGATGGAACGCTAAAGCATAACCTTAAATACTCTCATTTTGAAAGAATTATGTATAACAATCAACTGTTAAGAAGATAAGTTTGAGTAAGATAGATAACTTGTCAAATTATGTCTTCTTCTTTGTTAGCTTCAGTTTATGCTGAATGCATGTTAAATATTGAAAATGGAAAAATTTCAGAAACTTGGCTTAAGCCAGCCTATCCTCTCTCTTTTGGAAAAGGCAGGAATTAAGGAACCAAGTGAAATACAAGAGAAAGCGATTCCTCTCGTTCTTGAAGGGAGAGATGTAATCGGAGATTCAGCAACAGGTTCCGGGAAGACCTTGGCTTTTGGTGCAGGAATTATAGAGAAAACTGAAAAAGGAAAAGGTTTGCAGGTTTTAATTGTTACACCAACAAGGGAATTGGCAGAACAAATAGGTTTTGTTTTCAGAAAATTCTCCGAGTATAAGAAGTTTAATATTTCAAGGATTTACGGAGGAATAAGCATTGAACCTCAGATAAGAGAATTGAGGTATGCTGAAATCGTTGTGGGAACTCCCGGGAGAATTCTTGACCATATTCAAAGAGGGACAATAAATCTTTCAAAAATTAAGACTTTAATTCTTGATGAGGCTGACAGAATGCTTGATATGGGTTTCATTGAAGATGTTGAACATATAATCAAAAGCTGTCCTAAAGACAGACAAACCTTGCTTTTCTCTGCGACAATTTCTCCAGATATTGATGAAATAGCAAAGAGATATATGAAAGACCCTGCTAAGGCTTCAGCTGAGGATTATGTTGACCCTACAAAGATGACTCAGGTTTTTTATGATACTGATTCAAAGGCAAAGTTCTCGCTGCTTGTTCATTTGTTAAAAGGAGAACAATCAGGACTCGTAATGGTTTTCTGCAATACCAGACAAAACACTGAATTTGTAGCTACAAATTTAAAATTCAACGGAATAAATGCCTTGGCTATTCATGGAGGACTTTCACAGCAGAAAAGAAACGGAATTCTGAAAAGTTTCCATAAAAAGGAAGTTTATGTTCTTGTATGCACCGATGTTGCTGCCCGTGGTTTAGATATTAAAGGAGTTTCACATGTTTACAATTATGATATTCCTAAAACAAGCAAAGAATATATTCACAGAATCGGAAGAACTGCAAGAGCGGGTGAAGAAGGAAGGGTTGTAAATATTCTCTCTGAAAGAGATTATGATAATTTCAGGAATGTTCTGGAAGATGAATCTATAAAAGTTGAACAGGAAGAGATTCCCGAAGTTGAAAGGGTAAAGATAAATTTCAGACCAAATAAGGATTCAAGAAACTCAAGCCATTCCAGAGGAGGCCTTAGAAATTCAAGAGGTAGAGGAAGGGATATGGGAAGAGGAAGATATTCTGAAAGGCCCAGAAGATATTAATTTCCGATTATATCAAACTCGGTTGTTTTTTCTCCTGGATTGTAAATCACTATTCCTCCTGTTGAAACAGAGCAATCAATGTAATGAGTTGTTTCATTTCTGAAGAAGCATCCTTTGTAATTTCTGAAATCTAAATTTTTCATAAAACTTTCATAATCTGAATCAGATGGAACAAAGTAGACATCTATTGGAAAATTGCTTATGAAAGTAAGGTTTAGTTTTGTTGTTGCATTATGGTCAACAAAGGGAAGGTAGGAAACATATCCTGGAGGGAGTTCTCCTGTGATGTTCAGGAAGTTCGTTGAGTCATTTTTTGAACTTAAAACAGAATAGTCGCTTGGATGTGAGAAAATCCACTGTGACGAAATAAGAAAACCGAAAATCAAAATTGCAAAGACAAGGACAGTAATCTTTAGAGATTTGCTTTTGATCCCGAAGCTTTTCACCTCTGCTTTCATTATACATACATGATTTTTGTATTTAAATGTCTTTTCAAAAAGAAGATTGTTCTAGATTTAAAGTTCACAAATTATTAAAAAGGGAAGTCCTAAAATTATTTATGGAAATGGCTGAAGAGTTTGATTCGGTTGATATGAGAATCGGAACAGTTTTGAAAGCCAAAAAGGACAAGAAAAAAGCCTCTTATAATGTAGAGGTTAATTTCGAAGGTCTGGGAGTGCAAAAAGGTTCTCTTCCGGGAAAGAAGAGAAAGCTGAAGGATTTGATTGGTAAGAAAGTTCTTGCAGCAGTTAGTTTTTTGCAGCCTTCACCTGAAGTCAAGCTTTTTGGAATTATATAATAAAATAAAAACTGGTTCGAATTAATACATTTTATAAATTCATTTTTCCAGTTTGTTTTGTAAAAGGTGTCAATCTTTCAAGCAATTGTTTTAAGTGTAGTTAGGGGATGGTGAAGTTATTCTTGTAAATCCTGAAAGGAAAGCCCGCAATGGCAGAAGAATTTTATGAATTTAATTTTGAAATTATTTCCTCGGCAATTTCTTCTGGGGTTTTTTGATTTGTATAGATTATGAAATTGCAGAAAGTGTCGAATAGTACCGGGAATTTACTGTAATCTTCTTTTGTTTTTTCAAATAGTTCTTTTTCATCCATTTCTTTGAAGTGGGCTCTTTCTTTTTCACGCTTGAATAAAATGTGAACTGATTCTTCAAAATTTTTTGATGGAAGCAGGCCAATGATTGTTGAATGTTCTTTTGCGGTTTTCCTAACTTCTTCACTTGCCTCCTTGAATTTTCTGGAATTTATGGAGCCTCCTGAAAGGTCAAAAACAAAATTATTATTTTTATGAAAAACGTCTAAAATCAAAGTGTAACCTTTCTCTTTTATGAAACCTTCAATCGCTCCTGATTTTATTGCTTTGTCTAAACCTCCAACATGTTTCATTGCCTGTTCCCCAAGTTCGTCTGATGAGAAATGTTTCATTCCAAGTTTCTCGGCGACTATTTTTGATATTGTAGATTTTCCTACAGAACGTGGACCAGTTATTGTCAGGTTCATGTTATATTAAGCTATTTGAACTATTTATGATTTATTATTCACACATTTTATAAACCCAAAATCACAAAATTGTTTTAGAGATGGTATCTTTATTGCAAGCATTGATTTTGAGTGTAGTTCAGGGAATTGCCGAGTGGCTTCCCATAAGCAGTTCAGGACATCTTGCGATTTTTCAAAACATATTTGGATTCCAAAATCTTCCTTTTGATGTTTTCCTTCATTTCGCCAGCATCCTTGCAGTTTTTGTTATTTTCTGGAAAGATATAAAGTTGTTATTCAATTTCAAAGATAAGAAAATTCAGAGGTATTGGGGTTTGCTTATTCTTGCTTTGATTCCTGCAGGAGTCATAGGGGTTTTATTTCAAAAGCAAATAGAAGGATTCTTTTCAAGCCTAACTTATCTTGGGATATTTTTTATGTTAAGCGGAGCC
>CAZKAU010000046.1:0-5155 GCA_964551065.1 Candidatus Woesearchaeota archaeon
GCTTCTAAAGTTAAACCAGTTATATTTTCTGTTCTCTTATCAAGTAAAATATCTAACTCTCCAGAATTATTTGTGCTAAGAACGCTATGCCCGTTTGGGTCTGTTATACCTAGATCAGAACCCTTACCTCCAAGTATCTGACCATTACTTAAATTTACAGAATGAGTTCCACTAGAATCTGAATAAAGTAGCTCAACAATTCCCTTTTGAGAGGTATGGGTTTCATTATCTTGGAGAGTCATATTAATTTCAGGATGGTCAAAGAGAGTGCCTGATAAATCGGACGAAGCAGAAGTACCATTAGTATAATCTACCTTAACGGTGTAAGCCTCGTTCCTACTGGTAGAATTTCCTTTCAAACTCAAAACATTTCCGCTTAGCGAAGGTGTAACTCTACTGTCTAAAGATTGAACCCCTGTATAAGTAATTGATTTTCCATCAGTATCCCGAGTAGGTAATGTAATTAGAGAAGTTTGACCCTCATCAACATTATCTAATTCACCCTGCACACTACTAAAATCAACAATATATGTTTGAGGAGGATTTGGAGGAGTAGGAGTAGGGGGCTGAATTATCGGATTTGGACATCCTGAGAAGAGAGTAATCCCTGCAACAAGAGTTCCAACAGCAACACCTTTTTTCAAATAACCTTTAATATTGGAGAAAAAACCATTTTTGACACCATTATCATTAGAAATGTTTGTTTTTCCGCTTGGAGTCAAAAGATTGATTAATCTTTTCATACTGTTTAATCCATTAACAATTTTAGGTTTTTAAATTTTACGAATTGACTTTCCTGCATAGTG
The DNA here is from genome assembly GCA_964551065.1 of Candidatus Woesearchaeota archaeon. Lineage (GTDB taxonomy): Archaea > Nanobdellota > Nanobdellia > Pacearchaeales > GW2011-AR1 > JAKLIN01. The sequence continues at coordinate 807 of CAZKAU010000046.1, forward strand.
GTGACAAATACCCTTTTAAACACTAAACCACTTTTAAGTTTACCCCTTTACTACTAGCAAAGGTTTGAGTCTTGCAACCTTCTTTGAAATGCCTACAGCGTCGACAACAGAGGCAACTTCCTCTATATCCTTGTATGCTTCAGGAGCCTCTTCTAACATTCCTTTAACACTACCAGCCTTATACTTAATATCCTTAATTTCTAGCTCTTTTTCAAGTTTTTTCTCATTAATTTCCTGTTTTGCCCTTGCCCTTGAAAGAACCCTTCCTGCCCCATGAGAGGTGGAGGCAAATGAAAATTCCTCTGCCTTTTTTGTTCCAATTAGAACATAAGATGCAGTCCCCATTGAGCCGGGAATAAACACAGGTTGCCCGATTCTTCTATATTTTTTAGTAATTTCCTTCCTTCCCTTCCCAAAGGCTCTTGTAGCACCTTTTCTATGAATGCATAAATCCTTTTCATTTCCATTAATTTTCAATCTCTCAAATTTTGCCATATTATGAGTGACATCATAAACTACTTCAATCTTAGATTTAGGAAAAAATTTCTCAAAAGATTTTCTTATTTGATATGTTATAATCTGCCTATTTACAAAAGCAAAGTTTGCACAGGCATTCATAGCCTGAATATAATCCTTCCCTATTTCGGATTTAATCGGAGCATAAATTAGCTCTTTATCCGGGAGGCTCTTTACAATTTTAGGAAATTCCTTTTCCATCTTATGGATATAATCAGATGCGGTCTGATGCCCAAGACCTCTTGAACCAGTATGAATCAAAACAGTTATTCCGTTCTCTTTAAGTCCAAATTTATTTGCCGCTTTTCTGTTAAAAATTTCATCAACAAATTGAACTTCCAGAAAATGATTTCCAGCACCCATAGTTCCCAACTGATTTTTTCCTCTGGCTTTAGCTTTCTGAGAAACCTTGTCTGTACGTGCATTTTTCATACTGCCCCTGTCTTCAACCATTTCTAAATCCTCTTTAGTTGAAAATCCTTTTTCAAAAGCCCAAACCATCCCTTTCTCCAAAATTTCATCCATCTCTTTATCATTAATTTTTAATTCTCCTCCAACTCCAACCCCTGAAGGAACATTCTTATAAATTTCATTCAAAATTTCTTCTCTTTTTTCTAAAAATTCTTCCTTGTCAAGATTAACCCTCAAGAGCCTGACCCCACAATTGATATCATATCCAACCCCTCCAGGAGAAATAATTCCTTCATCTAAATCAAAAGCTGCAACTCCTCCGATGGGAAAGCCATATCCTTGATGTGCATCAGGCATAACCATTGTTTTATCCACGACCCCAGGAAGTTTTGCAATATTCTCTGCTTGATGAATGGTCTTATCTTTTTTTATGCCTTCCATGAGTTTCTCAGAAGCAATTATCACAGAGGGAACTTTCATTTTTCCATGTTTTGGAATCTCATAGATATTCTCTGATTTCTTTTCGATTTCCATTTTAAGAATTATCAATTTTGATTTATATATTTGACTAAATAATAATTTTGTAACTTTTCTTATTCTTGAAATATTCTCTGGCCGCAATTGTCCAAAGTTGAGGGTCACATCCACCTTTCTTGAAAACCTTACCTTCTTTTCTTGTAACAATATCAAATAACTCAGGAGAGCTTGTAAGATATTTCAAAACCCTTGAGCTTATCTGTTCAAGTTTCTTTAATCTAAACTTTCTCGCGCCTATGTTTATAATTGCCTGTTCAAAAGGCCAAAGAGTCATTGCATGATATGGATCGGAGATGCGATAAGAATCTTTTTCCGAAAGTGCCCTATATCCATAAAGTGTTTCTAATGCAGAAGAGTCTTGAACTATCTTTTCGACAGCCTCTCCGGGAATATCTTCTTCATCTAAATAGAACAGCGCATGCATTGTATCAGAACTATCTGCTTTCAAAGGACCTTTTTTGTCAATAGCAACATAAAACCTTTTTTCCTTAGAATCATAAAGATTTTTATTCAAAAAATTTTTCATGCTTGATATATCTTTTTTCAGCTTCGAATCTTTTGTAAGAAAATAAGCACTTTTCATTCCTCTAAGATTCTGAACTTGTGCTAAGAAGTAAGATATAGGATAAGCTGGAATTCCGCTGTTCCTGTCCACTATTTCAGAATCTTTCCAATAAGTAACATGAAGTGAACCTTTCTTTGCTCCCCAAAATGAAGGCGAGTCATAAAATCCTCCCCTCTTTAAATGACTCTTTATGTATTTAATCGCATTTTCAATATTTTCTTTTTGGCTTTCCGCAAATTCTTTGTCTAAAGTCCATTTTTGATAGGCTTCATGCCCTATAAGAAAAAGTGCAGTGGTATCACACGCATTAAATTCCGGAGACAATCCCCTCTTTATCACAGCAGGATATTCGTGAAAGATCTTCCCGGGTTCTTCTCCTGTAAAATCATTTTTCTTTTTTCCCTGCATCTTTGCACAAAAAATTAATTGCTCTTTCAACATCTTGGAATCTTGCAAAAGAAGAGAAGAGATTATTGCATCTCTCACAAAATTTCTTGCAAATGTCGGAAGGCCAGCCATGTAAAGGTTGTGTCCCTCAATCTTTTTTTCAAGCTTTTTCAAGTTTTTCATTTTTTAAGTCTGTAAACAAAATGTGAAAATCTTAATTTTCAATCACACATCAACAACAGCTTGAGCTTCCCAGCCGTCTTTTTTCCTTTTTATGTACATCTCTGAATAGGTTGCAGCCTTTATATGGTCTAAATTTTTGTAATTCTTTGCCTTATCTCCCGAAAACTCCGCAATCAATCCAAGTTTGTTAAACTTAACTTTGGCTTTTGTAGTAATAAAACTTTCTGCATCAAGAAGGAAAATGATCTCGTCAATGAGCAAATACAATAATTCTTCTCTGCCTTTACCCCTAATTTCAATCTTCTTCTTTTCAGAAATTTTTATTTTATTTCCTTTGGCAAGAATCTTTGAAATGGCAAGGACTGTATTCTCAAAGATCTTTTCTTTGCTGTCTCCATAAACTTTAAATTTCAAATCTGCAGTGTGTTCAAGGAACTCATATCTTTTCATTTTATCCAACAAAATAGTTTTAATTTTCTAGGACTATAAGTAGAATTAGTTGCAGTTATTAAAATACTTTGCACATATATCTCATCTTGCGCCTGCCCTGCATAATCACACTGGTCAGTAGGATTGCATATTTGCGCTTCGCATGAAAGATAACTTGCAGTTCTGAAATTTATGGCTTGTTTAACTTCATTTGGAAAACTTACATTATCCCAGTAAAGAGGAAAGCTAGAATTATCAAGATTTAGGATTTCGCTTCTAAGCGTGTTGTTTAACTCAATCACCCTAAGAGTGTAAATTTCTGCATTGTATATCTGAACAGAATTGCTCGAACTTTGTGGCGTATTATTGTTTGAAACAATTATAATCGCAACAACTATTATCATGAGTGCTGCAAAAAAAGCCTCAATTATTTTTATCCATCCTCTTTTATTCATTTACCAAACCCTCACAGTCAATTTTCCTTCCTCTAAATTTCCACTTTCCCCATAGTAAACAATTGGAAATTCCTGAGAATAAATATTCACACCCGTTGGAGCTCTGTCACTCGTTCCTGTGGAGGTTCCATCCTGATAGGTAAAATTAAACCCAAAGTTCTGTATTAAGGTAAGATTAAATTGTTTCTGGATTCCAAGGTAATCTTGATCGTAATTCTTTACCAGATTTATAACACTGGGCCTCGAAATATAATTTCTTGTTGAAATATTGTTCACTCCTACAACCGAGTAATAATTTTGAGACGGGGTTTGCGTTAAAGGAGTACAACTGCTTCCAAGAGTTGTTTGAGAAAGATTGGGAAAGTCTGGAGAGTAATAAATAGTAAAATTCAATGGAGACGCATTAAGGAAGAGATCGTTAGGGTTACTGGAATCCTTATACAATGAAATTAAAGTTCCTGAAGAATTTACAAGGATTGCCCTTGGTCCCGTTCCGGTAGAACTGAAAAAGTCTTTCAACTGCACACAATTCTTCTGAGTTTTTTCCTCATACACCCTGACTATAACTTGAGTGTAATTCCCTCCAGTCATATTTTGAATAATATCATTTTTTATGGTATTTATCAAAACGGTTTTATCTTGTTGATTTGCAATTTTTGGCTGAATGATTGCATAAAGAAAAACAATCAAAGATATGAAAACCATAAATGAAACTATCACCCCAATATGCGAACCCCTCTTTCTCATAATATAATAGGTTATTTTTAAATTAAAAACTTATCCAAAAATAAGATTAGCCCCCGTTGCTATAATAAAAGAAAATATCATCAAAGCAAAAGAATGTTTTATTCCAGATTTAATACTTC
>CAZKAU010000047.1:0-5066 GCA_964551065.1 Candidatus Woesearchaeota archaeon
CAGGAAGTGTAATATGTGCTTTGGCATTTGTGCTCGCAGTGGTAATTTTCGCACTGGAAAGAAAGAAGTGATGCAATGTATATATTCGAAAATATTTAAAAACTAAACCTGACTTGTAATAAAAAGATGGTGAAAAAAACAAATTCTAAAGGTAAAAAGAAAACTTCTACAAAACAGAGTTCTGCAAAAAAAGCAAAACCTGTAAAAGCAGTTCCTCAAAAACACATCCCTACTGTAAAAATAACCAAAGACACAGATATTGCAATGGATTTTGCAACAAAAGCCTATGAAAGATTCAATAAGATCATAAAATCAATAGTGCTTTTCGGTTCAGTTGCAAAGAAAACGGTTGTTTCTGGCTCAGACATAGATATAATTCTTATCGTTGACGATGTTGCAATTCAATGGGACCAAGAACTTATTGCATGGTATAGAGAAGAGCTCGACAAAATGTTAAGGAAAAATCCTTACAAAAAAGATTTGCATATAAACACAATCAAACTTAGTACTTGGTGGGATGATTTAATGCGAGGAGACCCTGTTGTAATTAACATAATAAGATACGGAGAGTCTATAATTGATTTCGGAGGCTTCTTCGAACCCTTGAAGTTCCTTCTTTTGAAAGGAAAAATAAAATCCACTCCTGAAGCAGTTTATAGTTGTCTTGAACGCGCCCCACAGCATTTTGGAAGAAGCAAAATGTCGGAACTCAATTCAATAGAAGGATTATATTGGGCAATGGTCGATTCAGCTCATGCTGCATTAATTTCCAGAAATGTTCTTCCTCCTTCCCCTGAACACATTCCTCTAAACTTAAAGAATGCTTTCGTGAACGAAGGAAGTTTGAAAATGAAATATGTTCTTTGGTATAGGGACTTATTAATTTTACATAAGAAAATTACTCACGGAGAAATAACTGATTTGAAAGGTTCCGAGATTGATTTGTGGCAAGACCGAACAGATGAATTCATGAAGATTATGGCAAGGCTTGTTGATGATACTATTGGTGAAGTTCCTGAAAAAATGGAGAACCGAAATAATATTGAGTTAGGTTTGGAAGAAAATTCAAAACCTGAAAAGAAAAAATCTGAAGATTCAAAATCAGAAAAAGAATCTGATGATTCTAAAAAATAATTCTATTTCTGATTTGCAAGATAAACCAAATGTTGAACTGTTAAACCTGGTTGAACATTCTGTGCCAAATAATTATTAAAATCCCTTAAGGCAATCCTAGAATTTGCATCTTTTACAGAAGCCTCTAATTTCTTTTGTACTAAAAGATCCTTATTACAAGGAATCATATAGGAAACAGAATTGTAATTTCTTTCAAGAATTTCAAGTTCTCTAAAAGCTCTTTTATCTCTTGCCTTTTGAAATTGGTCTGCGGCAAATTGTACGAGGTTCATCAGAATTATTCCCCCTGATTTTCAGGTGTTCTTACAAGTTCCTCAAGACTTCCTCTTACAGCATTAGCCTTTTTTCCAAGAGCTTCTGCAACCTTGGTGTCTGTAATGTAAGTCTGATATCCACCTAGAAGACTCTTTCCTAATTTCTTGACCTCTTCATCTTCTGAATGAAGCAAGTCATCTACAGTTACTCCATTATATGTAGGATCAACTGTGGCTCCTGAGCCCATTAGATTCAAAACGTCAGGAACATAAACGGATGCAAGTGATTGCTGAAGAATTTGGGCTGCAGACTCAATTATTTGATATTCGGTAACATTTCCAGTATATCTTCTTCCACCCTGTCTTGAATTACCCAAGATTCCATTGATTATCTCAGCTCCTCTTGGAGTTCTAGCTGCAGGTGCATAAATAAATTGATCTACCGCTGAAGATCCAACTTCACCATAACCTCCAGAACTTTCAGTAAAATAAGCTGAAGCCAAATCAAGAATAGCGCCTCCACCAAGATTCTGCATAGCCGAAGCTCTTGCTTCCTCTCTTTGGACTCTTATTTCCTCTTCACTTGGTTGATTATTTTCATTTACCATCTTCTTATAATAAATCAATAACTTTTAACTTTATAAACTTTTCTATTTGTTGTCACTACTTAGTAACATATTACTTAATGAAGGAAACATAGTTAATCCTAAACTCATTAAAGAAGACCTTGCTTTGAAGAATTAATCTTTCAAGAATATTTATGAAAAAAATCATGGGATTTTATAGAATTTATTGTGCCTTAATTTCCTGAACAACCTTAATGTTTCCAGGCAATTTTGACCTCACTTCTTTAAGAGCAGCTCTTACAACTCTTGCTCCACTTTCATTCATTACTGCAAAAGAGAAAAGTTTTGTTCCCGGCTTCATTATTGCAGCTCTCCCAACAGACTTTCCAAATGACAATTGCATTCCTGTCTGCATACGGTCAGCACCTGCACCTGTAAGCATTTTGTTCTCTCTCTGAATGTGATGAGGATAAGGATAAATCTTAAACAAATACTTTCCAAGAAGAGCCTTGTCAAGCCTTTTATTTACGTACTGTCTGCACGCTTCTAATGCATTGTGTCTTATCTGAACGTGTTCTGCAGAAACAACTGTAAGCTGATAGGGAAGTTTCCCCTCTTTGAATAGATTCTGGTCTCCCATAGTGAATTTTACAATTTTAGAAGGAGGAACCACTTTAACAAAAGACTTATTTTTCCTTTTACTCTTTCGGGTATAGGGAACAACAATTCTCTTTGAATATGCACTCGCTTTTCTTAATGTTGCCATCTTATTTTATTTCAACCTCGGTTGTAACTGCCTGTCCCGGAAGACCTTTCTCGAAAATTGCTCTCAAAACGCCATTATTTCCATGAGGGGCAGAAATTTTACCTTTGATCATATTTCCTGCAGGAGATTTCCATTCAACTTCTTTTCCTACAAATTTCTCAGCTTTCTCTCTACTGTCAGTTCCTTCTATTTCTATGAGAAAATGTCTTTCATGAACTGTATGATTTCCTCTTCTGAACTGTATTACTTTTCCTTTAACCATAATATATCATCAATAAAATTAGTTTAAAAAGATTACCTTTATTTTCCAAGTACTATAATACTTCTTCCAACAATAGATTTTTCCCTAAATTCGGCTATTGGGCCTTCCAAAATATTCAAACCTGTCAATTTAGCAATTTTTTCAAAGTCACATTCAATCCTCTTTCTGCTTTTCCCAACAAGGACAAGCGGAGCAGTAAATGCTATTTTTCCTTTTACATTTTTTTTAACGTTATTTATAACCTTAACAATTAACTTTTCAAATTCATCAAGAGTTGCTCTGGCTTCCTTCTCGGAAGGATTTGATTTTTGAAGTTTTCCTAAATCTGGTTCGGTAGCGATTCCAGAGGATTTTCCGATTTCAACTTTTGAAGAATCACTCTTTATCAATTTGTAATTATTTTTATTGAACTTAAAATATTCTAGATTTTTTCTTGCGCCTTCCACAGCATCTCTGTCAATATCAACGCCAATGACATTTATTCCTTGCAGCAAGGCTTCTTCCAGAACAACTCCTATCCCGCAAAAAGGATCAAGTAAAATTTCTTTTTCTTTTACTTCTGAAAGATTGATTAGGATTTTTGCAAGTCTTGGAGAGATTGCAAGTTCATTCCTCCTCACAGGTTTTTTCATGTCCCTCTCTTCAATTTCCTCATAATTGGATTCCTCAACTATTTTTCCAAAATACTCTCCAAAAATAAAATATTGTTCATCAATCAAATTAGACGTAACTTTTGGAACCGTTCCCCCTTTCTGAAGTTTTATGCTCCCCGTAAGTTTTTTCTCCGTTGCCTTAAGTCTTTCTTCCTTAAACCTATCCTTAAGATAATTTTGGATTCCCTCGAAATTCCCCGCATTAAAGTTATGGATTACATAATTCAGCTTGTTTCCCTTTGCTTCATAGAGCTCTTTGTTCTCTAATTCTTTTACAATCTCTTCATAATCTCCTTGTGCAAAAACCTCGCCTATTGAAACAACACCTCCAAGCTTATCTATTGTGCCTCTTTTCAAAACTCCTGGAATTTCCAAAAGCAAGCCATTATTTATTAGTCCAAGCTGTTCAAAATCTATTCTTAGTTTACTAAAATAACTACTAAGTTCTGCAATTGAAAGCTCTATATTTCTTCCGAGAATAAACAGGTATTTCATATCTTTGAGAATTTTGAAGAGTTTTTATTTCTTGCTTAAATTTATAAATTTCATAATATTATAATGATTATGGAAAAGAGGCGTAAAAACTTCAGCTACTATCTTGATTTCATGGACCTTTCCATTATAGTTTTTACAATATATGCCATAATAAATATGCTATTCCCCCTGGTTAATTTTCTTGGAAATACCATCACTTCTTTGATCTCATTTGCAGTAACTATTTTTATTTTTGGAAATGTTGGATACAAAATCTCAAAAGAGAAAGATGCGGAACCTGCAAAAGCAGGAGCTTACACTGGAATTGTGGTCGGACTTATCTCCGCAATTCTGGCAATCATAACTTTTTACTTCTTCCCTGCAAGTTTGGCAGATTCGATTCAGAAAGCAGTTCAGGCAGGGGCAGACAGGGCAACAGTTGAAACTTTTATGAAGATAGGATTATTTGCTGGACTCTTAATAACTCCGGCAATTTATGCCGCAATAGGAGCTCTTTTAGTTTGGATAAGCAAGTTAATCTTTAGAAAGAAGCAAGAAGAAAAACCTAAAGACAAAAAACATTCCGAAAAGAAAAAATAATTTAGTTTCCGCCTCTTTTTTCTAGAAGATCCTTTATGTAAATAATTCCTGAATCCATCGCCTTCCTTTGATAATAATCAAGACTCTCGAATGAAAGTTCACAATGCAATTCATCCATAGTTACAAAACATTCTCTTGGACAGTTCGCAATTTCCTCAAGGTTGCTCAGAAGAAAAGCATCTATTCCAACACCTCTTCTTGCAGCTTCATAAAATCGAGTATGGCCTTCAAGGATCCTGTAATCTCCCTCAACCATATTATTTGGAGTTATGATGGGAAGTCTAGCATCCAGAACAAGAGTCTCATCATCTATTCTGCTAGTTCTATTTCCTACATTTCTGTAAACATTTCCCCAAG
>CAZKAU010000048.1:0-5041 GCA_964551065.1 Candidatus Woesearchaeota archaeon
GAATATTTCGATAAAAGTAAATTCCTGGATAAATTAGGTTTAGACTAATGAAACACAAAAAAGAGGACTGCATATTTTGCCAATTTATAGAAGGAAGAAAACATCACAGGAATGGTCTTCCAATGGAAGTGCTTAATGAAACGAAACATTCCCTCTCCTTTCTCGCAATAGACCTTCCAAAAAAAACAAAAATGAATATTCTTGTAATTCCAAAAAAACATTTTGAATTCCTTGAAGAGGTTCCTGACAAAATTATAACAGATGTTATGAGAAATGTAAAATTCATGATAAAAACAATAAAGAAAAAGTATCCTTCAATGAACCTCCTCCTAAACAATGGAAAAGACGCAGAACAATATGTTCCTCACGTTCACTTCCATATTTATCCAAGAGAGAGGGGGGATGGGCTCATGAATGGAATGAAAAAGAAATTGAAGACAGATAGAAACAAAAAAGAATTCAAAAAGATACAGGACGAAATAATTTCACTAATAAAAGAAAAATGAAAAAGACAATAAAATCCTTAGAAGATTGGGAAATCCAGCACAAGATCCTATTTTTCATAATTGTATTTTGTCTTACTATCATTTTCCTAAGAGTAGGAGTTCAGATTTACAACCCAAATCCATTCATAGGCGGATTTGAGCTGCACCATTTTGATTATGGGCTCATACTCCTTTCAATAACGGCAATCTTACTCCTCTTCGGAAAAAGAAGAGAATTCCTTTACATGATGTTGACAGCAATGTCATTCGGAATGATTTTTGACGATATCATCTTCGTAAGAGTCGGAGATGTAATGAACTTAAAAAACGAAACTCTTGTTTATAATTCAACACTGCCTGGAACAATAATAATAGCGGTGATAATAACATTCACAATTCTCATTATTAACTATTTCATAAAAAAGAATAAAAAAGATTAATCCTTACAATTACAATTCTCACAATCACAATGTTTGCTACATTTGCCGCATCCCTTACAGGTTGCAGATTCGCTACATTCAGAACATTTCTTTTCCATTAATAACAAAGCAAGGTTTTCTTTTTAAATTTGATGAAATCTCAAATACCCAAAACTTAAAAATCTCCTTTATCCTTGAATTTACATGTTAGAAAGACTTGGAGAAGTATTAAGGAAGGCAACAAACAAGATAACAAATGCCATTTTCTTAGATAAGGATTTGGTCGATTCGATAGTTAGAGAATTGCAAAGGGCATTAATTGAAGCAGATGTTAATATTCTTCTTGTCAAGAAACTCAGCGAAAAAGTAAAAGAAGTGGCTTTTGATGAAAGGATTAAGGGTATAGAAAAGAAAGAGCATCTTATAAAAGTCCTTCACGATGAGCTTCTCAAAATTCTTGGAGAATACAAACCCTTAACCTTGAAAAAAGGAAAGAACCGAATAATGCTCCTCGGTTTATATGGAGCGGGTAAAACTACCACAACCGCAAAGATAGGGAATTATTTTGCAAAGCGTGGAAAAAGCGTTGCAGTCGTAGGATTAGATGTTCACAGACCCGCAGCCTCAGAACAGTTAGAACAGTTAGCAAAAAAGAATAATCTTACTTGCTTCACAGATACAAAAGAAAAAGACGCGGTAAGGCTTTGGAAAAGTCTGGATAAGAAAAACAAACTGGATAAATTTGACCTTGTAATAGTTGACACCGCAGGAAGACACAATCTGGACAAAGAATTAGTTAAGGAAATAAAGTCCCTGAATAAAGAAATATCTCCAACAGAAATAATCCTCGTAATGCCTGCAGATATTGGACAAGCTGCAAAAACGCAGGCACAGGAATTCAAAGATGCGGTTAATGTTTCTGGAGTTATAATAACAAGAATGGATTCGACCGCAAAAGGCGGAGGAGCCTTAACAGCATGTTCCGAAACAGAAGCAGGAGTTTACTTCATAACAACAGGAGAAAAGATAAATGATCTTGAAGAATTCAACCCGGAATCTTTCCTTTCAAGACTTTTGGGAATGGGAGATTTGGAAGCTTTAATTGAAAAAGTAAAGTCTGTAACCGATGAAAAACAACAGGAAAAAATCCAAAAAAGATTAGAAGAAGGAAAACTGACTTTAGAGGATGTTGTTCAACAAGCAAAATCGATGGGTGCTCTTGGAGGGATGGACAAGATAAAATCCATGATTCCAGGATTTGCAAATGCAAGTGCAAAAATTCCTGACAACCTTATGCAGACCCAACAGGAAAAGATTTCCAAATGGGAACATATCCTAAAATCAATGACTCCTGCTGAAAAAGAGAATCCCGAAATTTTAAAAAAACAAACTTCAAGAATTTCAAGAATTGCCAAGGGCTCAGGTGTTCACGGAAGCGATGTTCGTGCATTGATAAAGCAATATGAGCTTCTCTCAGGAATGATAAAAGATGCTTCATCTTCAGACTTCTCTGGAGGAATAAGTCAAAAACAGCTTCAAAAAATGATGAAGAAACTTGGAAAGAAGGGAATGAGACTCTAGATGAAAAAATTATTTAAACATAGTTAAGATTTCCTATAAATGATAATAAAAAACTGGAAACATAAATTAGTGTTGCTCTTTTTTCTTATTGCACTAACAAGCTCTTTAATGTTAACATTTATTCCTCTGCCTCTAATATGCAGTCCAAACGAAGGATGCTTTATTGTTCAAAATTCCTCTTATGCGAGAACATTGGGAATAAGCAATGAAATTTTTGGAGATGCAATTTTTCTTTTAATGTCCACCTTAATAACTTGGCATATATTAAAACCCACAAAACTAAAGGAATTTGGAATAAGAGTTGGGACTTTCTTTGGGGCCCTGGTTGCAATTTACTTCCTTTACCTCCAGGCATTTGTGATTCACGCTTTCTGCAAATATTGTCTTGTTGTAGATATAGGAATGTTGCTTGCAATAACGGTTCTTTTACTTCCTGAAAAAAAGCAAAGAGAAAATCCCAACAAAAAAATTGAAATGCATATAGAGGAAAACCTGTAAATGAAACATAAAATTCTTAGTCAAGGAGCCGAAGCAGTTCTTGAAAAAAAAGATAATCTTGTTATAAAAAAAAGAATTCCAAAATCTTACAGAATAAAAGAGATAGATGAAAAGATAAGAAAACTAAGAACAAGAGGAGAAGCCCGAATTATTGAAAGAGCATCAAAAGTAATTCCGGTTCCAAAAATGATAAAGTCTGACGAAAAGAAAAAAGAAATTATAATGGAATTTATCCAAGGGGAAAGACTCTCTGACCTACTTCCAAAAATTCCAGATAAAGAACAGAAAAACATTTGCAGACAAATAGGAGAAAACGTTGCCCGACTTCATCGTGCAGATATAATCCATGGAGATTTAACGCCAAGCAACATGATTCTTAGAACAAAGAGCTCAAGAGAAATAAACAAATTTCAAAAGCAAATTGTAGAATTAAAAAAACTGAATTTCCCCTTAACAGATTACGCTGTATTTGGCAGCGGACCACTCGCAGTTCACGGAATAAGAGAGAGCAGAGACATTGACATAATAGTTAAACCAAGACTTTGGAAAGAGATATCCAAAAAATACCCTTTAGAAAAAAAAGATCTAATTCAAATTGGAAACGTAGAAGTATACAAAAATTGGATGCCTTGGATAAAAAATTCAAACAAACTTATAGAAAATGCAGATATCATAGAAGGCATAAAATTTGTTAAATTGAGTAAAGTATCTGAATGGAAAAAGAAATACAATCGGGAAAAAGACAAAATAGATCTGGAGCTTATAGAAAATTTTCTTTCAGAAAAAGAAAACCCGGTAAGATTATATTTTATCGACTTCGGCTTAGGATATGTCAGTCACAAGCCGGAAGACAAGGCTGTAGATTTACATTTATTACGTGAAGCAATAGAAGCAGGATTTGCAGACAGATGGAAAGATTTATTTCTATCCATAAAAAAAGGATATTCTGAAAACTACAAAGATTCAAAAAAAATTCTGGAAAGGTTCACCGCTGTTGAAAGACGTGGAAGATACAAAAAATCTTCCTAAAGATAAAATAGCCCGACCAGGATTCGAACCTGGGTCACAAGCTCTCTACACAATCATTAGGAGGTGTTATCTTCCTTATGGTTGTACCAAAGGCTTGCATCTTTGACCACTAGACTATCGGGCTATACTCTGCTCTAAAAAGTTAAATTTAGAAGATTTATAAGGATTTTCATAATGGAAAATTATTCAAAAATCCTCTTGTAAAATAATTCTCTGTTAATATCCTGCCTCTTAGGAGTTATTTTCATGAATCTTCTTAGCCCATTAGTTTCAAAACCTTGCTTTTCTCCAACAACAACATTTGCAAGTTTCCTATACTCTCTACTTCCAGGAGAATTCGGATTCATAATATAAGAAGGAGTAAAACGAGAAACAGATTTCACAACATTTACATCTTGGGGAATAACTGCCAAAACGGGAATCTCGGCAGTATCTTCAATCTCATCTAAAGACAACTCAAAAGACTTGTTGTAAACTTTATTCAAAATCAGGCCATCAATTCTTATCCCTCTGCTCCTCGCATCCTTTACTGATTTAAGAGTCATGCTCAAAGTAGGATAATCTGGAGTCGTAACAACAAACAATTCATCAGAAGCCAACATGACTGCGAGAGTCTCATCATTCATGGCAGGGGAAGAATCGATCAAAACAATATCATAAGTCTGTTTCAAACCCTTTATCTTATCTCTTAATTTCAAAGGATTGACATCACCTCTATAAAATATAGAGGCAGGAAGGATATCAAAGTCTAAATCCTCCAAGTTCATCACTGAATCTCTCGCACTCGCCAACCCATCAAGAACATGATGTATCGTTGTTTCAGGATTTATAATGTTTAAATGAATTCCAAGATTAGGAGCAGACAAATTACCATCAATAAGCAACACCTTCCTCCCAAGAGACGCCAAAGCAGAGCCTAAAGAAACAACTGTAGAAGTCTTTCCAACACCTCCCTTAAGGCTCAAAATGCCTATTGTCTTCCCCATTTTCCAATAAAATAGGGATAACAACATTTAAAAAACTATTTCA
>CAZKAU010000049.1:0-4894 GCA_964551065.1 Candidatus Woesearchaeota archaeon
CGTGGGGGAAATGCAAATCCTTTCATTACACGAGCAGGATCAATAGGAACCGGCTTTCCGGATTTTATTTCTATAAAGCATATTGACGGGGAATTATATAGTGTTATCGGAGTTGAAGTCAAAATAAATGGGACTCTTTCAAAAGAAGAAAAAGAAAAATGTGCATGGTATTTGGAAAATAAAATATTCTCCGAGATTTGGGTTGCATGTAAGAAAAAAGAAGGGAATAAAGTTATTGTTGAATATTATGATTTCAAAGAGAAATACGGAAACAAGTACAATAAAACTTAAATTGTTCTTTTTTCTTTAGAGATAAGGATGAAGATAAAGATTCTTTTCCTTTTGATTTTTATTTTTGCATTTGTTAATATCTCAGCTCAGTGCAACTCATCTCAAGTAGACATTAATTCCGCATCTGCCAAGCAGCTTGATGGAATAATTCATGTTGGTCCCGCCACGGCACAGAAGATAATAGATGCGAGGCAGTTTAATTCTTTAGATGAATTAGTTAATATAAGCGGAATAAGTGAAGGATATCTCGAAGATATAAAACAACAGGGATTAGCATGTATCTCTGACGGCAATGATATTGTTGTTGAAAATGTCTCGCAAAGCGTTTCAACTTCTCAAACAGGGATAATTAATGATTCAAACTTCTCTGAATCTTCCTCTGAAACTCCTATTCCTTCCACAAAACTGGGGAATTCTAATGTGATTTATCTTAATTCTCCTTCAAGCCAACAAAATGCAATTCAGGCAAATTCAAAAGATATAAATAGTGAAAATGGTGCCTTGATTTCAGGAAAAATAGCGATATTTGGCCTTTTTGGCTTTGCAGCAGTCATACTATTGCTTTTCGGAGTCAAGAGATTCAGAAAAGTGAAATATCGCACAGAATTTGATTAAAATGGCAGAAGAAAAAGAAAAAATAAAGGCAATGGTTATTCTCCAGATAATGGGGAAACCTAAAGAATATTTAGTTTCAACTCTTCAAGCATATATACAGCAAATGGGTCAGGAAAATGGTGTTTCTGTAAAAAGTTCTGATATAAAAGAACCAAGAAAGATGGAGCAAAAAGTTGGGACTACAGATGAATCTGTAGAGCTATCAGCCAAGGATGAATTTTTCAATACTTTTGCAGAAATCGAGGTTGAGGCTGAAAGTCTTATGCAATTCATGACATTAATCTTCAAGTATATGCCTGCACATGTGGATATTATTTCCCCAGAAAATCTTTCAATGTCTAATAATGGTTGGAATGAAATATTCAATGAACTTGTAAGAAGACTTCACGCTTTTGATGAGGTTGTCAGAGTTACGCAGGTTGAAAAAGAAATTCTGGAGAAGCAAATTAGAACACTTGTAAACCAGAAATCAAAAGAGACCTTGGAAAATAAAAAGGAAAAGAAAGAATGATTAGCGGAATAATAGAAACAACTGCTGCGGCAACGGGTTACTTTAATAGTTATGTTCCAAGGATTGTTCCAAAAGGGAAAATTGAAAGGGGCGAGCTCGAGAAGATTTCGGAAGAAGTAAGAAGAGTTTCTCCCGTTCAGAAAGTTTATAATTCTAAAGGAAGAGCGGTTGATTATCATGAGCAAGGACAGAATGTAAGGTTCTTTGCATAATTATCTTTTTTTGGTAAAACTAAGTAAATTAATCGGTCTTCTTTTTGCCTTACTATATCTTTGATAGAAGAATCCTGCAAGCAAGACAAGGATTATCCCTGCAAGAGTCCAGCCAATTACTTTCCCAGTATTATTCGGCTTTGAAGGTTCGACGCATGCTCCAAGACAACAAACGCCTTCTTCTGTTTGCCTTGTCTCATTTACACAACTCTGATTTCCAGTGCAAATATTTCCTTTAAGACTAGAGCAGCTCGGGAAAAAAGAAGTTGAGTTGGAGTTATTTGAAGGAACGAAAGCTGAAGAAACATTAATGGAAAGAGGGAAATAGATAGTATCGTTCTCGGAACGGATTATTATATTTCCTGATAGAGTCTGATTTGTTTTTCCTGCCTGAATTTTCACATAAGCTTGAATTTCAGAATTAGGTTCGAGAGTTAAATTTTCATTTTGCAAGGTGATATAATCCTTAAGTTCTGGAGAAACAGAGATTGAAACATTAGTGGAATTTCCGAGATTGTTCTTTATGTAAAAATATCTTGTAGTATTGGAGTTTGTAACCAGAGATATATCTGCTCCGTAAGGTTGGACCTCAATAGGGGTTGCTGGTTGTTGAGAACTTGTTGAAGGAACAAAGACAGGCACATTGTATGTTGTATTGCCGCTTTTTATTACAAGAAGGAGGATCTGATTTTCAGAAGAAGGAGTTACTTTTATTGTGAAGGAATTTGTTTGCCACGAATTTACTGAAACGCTTCCAGAGACTGAAGAATTAATTGAATAAGCTAAATTAAGATTGTTGTCGGAACGGCTTTGAATTTCCACATTTGCATTATCGGAGGTTTGAATAAACCCAGGATTAACGGAGAAATCTGCTGTTGAATTTGAAATTGTGAAATTCTTTGAAATATCTGCACTAATATATTTTCCTCCTTCTAGATATTTGACTCCTCTTATTATCAGGGAATAATTTCCCGGAGCCTTGTCTCCCAGTTGCCCATAAATGTAGAAAATATCTCCTGCCTTATTTACAGTAGGAATGAAAGAAACTCTCACATGACCTTGATAAAGAAGAACATTTTGCTGTTGAATCTGAGTTACAAAATTTCCGGAAACACTGGCGATAAGAGTTGATCCCTGAGAGATATTTGAATTCATATTAATTTGGGCTGCAGAAATAAACGGCAGGATGATTAAAAGTGCAAACAATAGCAACGACTTTTTCATATTTTAAAGAAATAATTTACGTTAATAAATTTATTTGCCCATTTCCTTTAACTTCTTTAGGACATCATTGACATCTGAGGAAGATTTTGGCCTTGGTGGTGCCCTTGCAGGTCCTCTTGGTGGAGAGGCTCTGTTCGCAGGTGCCCTCTGAGGCATTGGTCTGAAAGCTCCTGGAGAAGGTCTTCCTGGAGGGAATGGTCCTCTTGGTGGAGGGCCTCTTGGTCCAGGTCCGTTTCTTCCCGGACCTTTATTCTTAAATCCTGATTGGAGTTGAGATTTAATCTTCAACCATATTGGAATAAGCCTCTTTCTGAAAATTATTCCAAGGACTGCAAGGAATACTAAAATTATCATAATCACTAACCAAACCACGCCATTTCCTGAGCTTTGAGAAGGTTGAGGCATACAGCAAGCATCACTTGAGAGAGTACATGAATCTGAAGTTTGCTCCTCTCCAGAATTACAAGATGTTGGTCTGCAGACCCCCCCATTTGTTTCACAAATGCTCGTCTGTGTGGTAGGTTCATTACATGTTCCTCCAAGACAGCAGGATTGTCCTGATGAAGCATCAGATGAACCAACTTCTGTTCCCGAGCAAACTTTCCCTGCGTCACATAAAACCCCATTTTGTGAAGAGCAAGTTGGAGCCGTGTAATCCTGTGAGCAACAAACAGCCAATAGGTCTGAGCATTGATATCCTGTAACCACGCTTCCTCCTGCCTGGGAACAAGTAGTAGAAGAAAGGCAATAATATCCTGAAGAAGAACAGCCCTGTACGGGTGTTACAGCTGTTGCTCTTGAACCGTAAACAGAGTAAAGCAGGAATGCAGTGTCTAGAATATTTCCATTGTTCCAGCATCCATCTGTTCCTTGAGTTGATTCCACCCAACTCCTTGCAGATGCTGTTCCCTGAGAGGTGTCAGATTTTAATGGGAGTAGAGCTAGAGCAGTATCAAAATATTTATCTCCTGATTTAAGCCAGTAATTCTGATTGTTTATTGAAGTCTGGGCACTAAGGAGATTCTGAAGATAATCACTTGACGAAGTCAAACCATAAAGGAAAGAATAAGGAAGATAAGGACTGTTCGCTGAATCAGAAGCGCCTGTTGTTAAGTAAGGAAGATAATCAGATAAGTCATATCCTAATTTGTTTAATGCTAGTGCAGCCCATAAACTTGATTCATAATCGCAGGAACCAGATTTTGCAAAACATTTTGAATTAACTGAAGCCGTGACTGAACCGCCAGCACCAGATGAATTTAGGAAACTTGAAACATAAATTGTAGCTCCGCCCTGCCTTTGGTAAAGTTTTGTTGTTGTAAATGACTGGTCACAGGAGATTGTGAATTGTGTTCCGAAGCAGGAGGGATTGACCTGAAGCCAATAGCCTCCAACAGCATCCAGATTTAGGCAGCTTCCTGCACCATTTTGAGAATTGGGATTTATTTTTTTATCTGCAGTTATATCAATACCATAAGATGCGCCCGAATATTCTATAGTACAACTTGTTGCAGAAGGGCTATCAATTTGCAAGAACCAGTTAATATCGGTGGTGTTTTTTTCTTGAGAAAGAAGCCATGTTTCAGAAGTGTTTGTTGAAATTCCAGAGTTATGTAATGCAAGCATTGCTTGGGCAGTTGTTTTAACATTACAGGAATTTCCTGGCCAACATCCTGAACTGCTTTCACTGCTTTGAAGTTGGCTTGTACATTCTCCAGAAGCAAGAGAAGTGAAAATTTGCTCTGAGGGGGAAAGAGATGTGCAATCAGAAACCTTCTGACTAAGACAAGCGAACCCTGCATCTGCTTTTGTAGAATTGACGTCTGCAGCTACAAGAGAGAATAAGGAAATGAATAGCAAGAAAGTTACAAACAACACGCCCTTTTTCATTCTCAAATCACTCAATTCAAGTTTTTAAAATTATCCGTGTTTTTCCTTTTTTTCTTAGAGGGTTTTTTGTCAGAAAGTTCTTTGAAATTTTTCTTTACCATATAACTTACCGGGTTTTTTGCAGACAACTCTTCATCTGTAGGAATTACTC
>CAZKAU010000050.1:0-4740 GCA_964551065.1 Candidatus Woesearchaeota archaeon
CTTGACCCATACCTAAAAAAATAATTGGTTTTCCGGTGACAAAACCTACGCTTAATGCGGTTCCACCTTTTTCATCGATGTCTGCCTTTGTCAAAGTTATTCCATCAATCCCTATTTTCTCATTGAATGCCCTGGCTTGTTCAGTTGCATCATTTCCAGTTATTGATTCTCCGATGAAAATCTTTAAGTCAGGTTTGCATACTCTGTTTATTTTTTCCATCTCTTTTATGAGATTTACTTCGGTGTGCATTCTTCCTGCAGTGTCTATTAAAACAACATCTATATGGTTTTTCTTTGCATATTGGATTGCATCAAATCCTACAGATGCGGGGTCGGAACCATATTCATGAGCGATGACCTTTATTCCAATTCTGGACCCATGCTCTTTTAATTGTTCAATTGAAGCTGCACGGAAAGTGTCTCCTGCTGCAAGAACGGTGCTCAATTCTCTTTTTCTCAGATATTCTGAAATTTTTGCAATTGTCGTTGTCTTTCCGCTTCCATTGATTCCAAAGAATAACATTACAAAAGGTTCTTTTTCTTTGTCTTTTTTATCAAGTATTTTTTTGACTACATCAAAAGGCTCAATGAGAATATCTGAGATTATCTCTCTTAGCGCATCCTTTATTTCCTCTTCCATCTCTTTTCTGAGAATTTCTTTTCCGACAATTTTTTCTCTTAATTTTTTTATCACTTCATCTGAAACTTCAAATGCGACATTATTTTCAAGAAGTAGCATTTCTAAATCGTCTTTGTATTCATCAAAGTCTTTTTCAGATATTTTTACTTTTCCTGTCCCTGAAGTTATTTTTTGAAAGAAGGATCTTGTTCCAGGTTTTGACGCTTCTTTCTCTTCCTCAATTTCTTCAATCTTTTCTTTTAGCTTATCATAATCTGGTTCAACTTTTTGGGTGCCAACATTGAATTTTGTTGGCATTTCAATCTCTTCAGGCTTTTCTTTGTGTTTCTCTTCTTTTAATTTCTTTTTTTCTTCTTGAACTTGCTTTTTTTCAAGTTCTTTCTTTTCACGCTCAAGCTTCTTTTTTATTTGCTTTTCTTCTTCCTTATTTTTCTTCTCTTCTTCACGAGATTTTTTCTCGGATTCTTTTTCTTTCTTTTTGTCTTCCTTTGACTTTTTTTCCTTTATTTCTTTTTCAGGCTTTTTCTTCTTTACAGACTTTTCTTCTATTTCTTCAACTTCTTCTTCCTTAGATTTTGAGAATTTTTCAGTCCAGCCTTTTAGCCTATCTCTTAATGATTTGAACATACTTTTTAGAGATAACGGGATTTTATAAAATTAACAGAAACCTATTTTTTATCCGAAACTGTTGCTCTGCCGTATTTGTCTGCCCAACGAATTTCATCTTTTTTGTCAAATTTCCCGAATGAAACTTCAATAAATCTTGCAGGATTTTTGCCACCTATGACTCTATGCTTTTGCCTCTTTTTAATCTTGAGATAATCTCCTGGTTTGACTTTGAATTTTTTATCTCCGACGACGGCTGTTGCAGAATCGAGGAAATACCAATTTTCTTGCCTGTGTTTATGGCTCTGTAAACTCAGTTCTTCTCCAGGATTTACTGTAAGAAGTTTAACGCTACATTTCTTGTTTATTGCAAAATGTTTTTCGGTCCCCCAAAGCTCTTTTGTTTCTTTTAGCCCTTTCATTTCACCCTCTTTTGTTAGTACTCTTTAGAATGAAAAAATCTTTATAAAGTTTAGTGATGTCTAACTTTTATGAAAGGTGTGTTCGTTATTCTTGACGGAATGGGCGATTTACCGACGGATTCTTTAAAAGGAAAGACGCCCTTGGAAGCTGCAGATACACCTAATTTGGATTTCTTTGCGACACGCGGAGAGATGGGATATTTGTATTCGGTTAAACCTGGTTTTATTCCTGAATCTGATGAAGCTATTGTATCTATTTTTGGAAATCAACAAATCGACAGCACTAGGGGACAGCTTGAAGCCAGAGGTGCTGGAATACAAACAATACATGGGGATCTTGCTTGGAGAGTTAATTTTGCAACAATAGATTCATTACAAGAAGGGAACATAATTGACAGAAGAGCAGGGAGAACCTTGACAACTGCGGAAGCAGAGGTTCTTGCTAAGGCTTTAAGCAAAATCAAATTACCTTGTCCTTTTGTTTTCAAATCAACAGTTCAGCATAGGGGGGCCTTGGTTTTCAAAGGAGGTTTTTCAGATAATGTTTCAGAAAATGATCCAACTTATGCAGAGGGGCAAAGTAAGACCTTAAGTAAGGTTTCAAGGATTCATCCTCTTGATGATGATGAAAATTCTCAGTATAGTGCAAATATTGTAAATGAATTTCTCGATAAGGCTTTTGAAGTTTTGGATAAACATCCCATTAATGAAGAGAGAAGAAAGAAAGGTTTGCTTCCTGCAAATTATCTTTTGATAAGAGGTCCGGGGATAGATGTTCCTAAATTAAAGATTTACAAAAAGTGGATGTCTGTTTCATATATGCCTCTTGAAATAGCGTTTTCGAAATTAAGTGGCATGAAAGTTTTTTCTTTTGAATATCCTAAACTTAAGGAGTTGGATGTTTATGCAAATTTGCATCAGGGTTTAGAGAGAGCATGTAAGTTTTCAATAAAGATGTTGAGGAAACATAAGAAGAGCTTCGATTATGCTTATGTTCATTTGAAAGAGACCGATTTGCCCGGGCATGATAATAAACCTCAGGAAAAGAAGATGATGATTGAGTATGTTGACAAAACTCTTTTCAAGTTTTTGAAGAAGTTTGCCCCTCCAAATGAAATGAAGATTGTTGTGACCGCAGATCATTCGACACCTTGCAGGATGAAAGGGCATTCTGCTGATCCTGTTCCTGTTTTGTTTTACAACAATTCTATTCCCAAAACTAAGAAGGATTATTCTTTTTCAAAAGAAACCGGAGCTGAATCTAAAGTGATTGGAAGGAAATTTTGCGAGAAAGAAGCGAGAAAAGGTGAGTTGGGCAGAATGATTGGCGGAGAAATGTTGAAGAAGGTTGGTTTTACAAGGTAACTTCATTATATAATAATTCTTAAAAAGACATTGCTTTTTTAGAGGATATGATAACTTATAACGAAATATACGAGGCTTCCAGAAAGGAAAGGTATTCCGAACAGTTACAGTCCTTGCCGAAGAATTTTATTGCTAGTGTTGCAGAATATCTTAGAGAGAAAAAAGAGATGTCTTCAAAGGAAGATGATACTTTTTCAGATATGATTACTAAAACAAAAAAGCAACTTGAGAATGCGGTTACTCTTTTCAATGAACTTAAAAGAATAAGAAGAAGAAAAATTTTGGATCTTGTTTTGATTGCTTCTGAGACGGGAATTTCTAAGAGGGATTTTGATAACATGCTTGATTTTGAAAAAGAACTTTTTGAAGATTTTATGAAGTGCATTGATGTGTCAGACAAAAAATTTAATCAACTTCTGGTCAATGGGAATGGGGGAAGCAAATCAGATCCTGTTGAAAATGAAATGGTTGTTTTCAAGCAAGACAGTGACGAGTTTCTTGGACCTGATGGGGAAATGATGGGTCCTTTCAAAAAAGGGCAGATTGCAAATCTACCGCTCCAGATTACTAAGATTTTAATAGATGATGGGAGAGCTCAGAAAGTTGAGTAAGGTTTATTAATCCTTTTTCATAGTTTCTTTGATGAATCGATTAAGCCAGCAAATCACTGGAACTGTGATGGCCCTTCTTGGAGTGGGGTTAATTGCAGCGTCTCTTTTTACGACATGGATATTGGTTTTTTACGGAATTCCCAGCTTTATTTTAGGTATGGTAATCCTTTTTAACAGGAAAGAGAACGAGATTGAACCTAGAAAGGATTTAAATAAATCAAAAACTAAGAAAAGATAATGGCAGAAATAGTTACTTCGACAACAAATGATATTCCAGAGAAGAAGGTTGTTAAGGTTTTGGGAATTGTTAGGGGAAATACTGTGAGAACAAGAAATATTGGAGTGGATATTGCTGCAGGTTTCAAGAATCTTGTCGGGGGAGAGGTTAAGAATTATACTGAGATGATGATTCAATCTCGGGAGGAAGCTTTTAACAGAATGGTTAATAATGCTGTGGAGCTTGGTGCTGATGCAGTTATTGGCGTGAGATTTATGACTGCAATGATTCTGCAGGGAGCTTCAGAAATGTTGGCTTATGGAACTGCGGTTAAGTTGAAGTAAAATTATTTTTCCTTTTTAGAATTCTTGTCAGGTTTTTTGTAAATTAGTCCTTGTATTAATAAGATCAGCCAAAGAGTTGCTGCAACTCCAGTTATTATCGAAGCAAATATTAATCCTAATGTATAAACCACATAAACAAGGAAATAAAGTCCAACTGTTCCTATGATTGAAGTTTGAAAAGTTACATCGCTGTGCTTGTTTTTGAAATTATGGATTACCTGTGGAACTAATGCATAACTAAGAAAAACATCTGTTATTGCGATTGCAAAATCTTGCCACATTTTATTTTAAAGAGTTAAGGGATTAAAAAGCCTGTGGAGAGAGTTGAACTCCCGACCCCTTGCTTACAAGGCAAGTGCTCTGCCACTGAGCTACACAGGCATATGTGTTTTGTTCACTCACTTTCCCCATCCTTTGGAAATGAGCTACACGGGCAAAAACCTCCGACTTGCACGGATTGTTACAATCCATGCAACCATCGAGGTATAAAACTATTTATTAATAGTTGCTTTAAAAGATTTCTTGTTTCAGGAAA
>CAZKAU010000051.1:0-4377 GCA_964551065.1 Candidatus Woesearchaeota archaeon
CAACAATAAATGACACTTTTCCTCCAGCTATTCAGTTTGTCTCTCCAACACCTTCAAACAATGCAATAATCAACGGAACATCAATCCCTGTAAATGTCACATCATCAGATTATTTCACCGGAATAAAAAACGTGACAGTTTACCTCTACAATTCTTCAGGACTTGTAAACAGCGTTCATGCATCTTACTCTCCATTCACATTCAACTTCACAGGACTTGCAGACGGAGCATACTACCTGAATGCAACAGCTTACGATATTGCTGGAAATTCCAATTCAACTTCTACTTTAACTATAATATTGAACAACTCAAATTATAACCCAAACAATAATACAAACGGTTCAACAAATAATTATAGCGCTTCGAATTATCATTACTCTGACGTTTACACTGGACTTTATGAAGAACAACTAAACCACACCAACACCGGAATAAGCCTCGAAGCTCCTCAAACACCTGCAAAATCAGATATAGGCACATGGATATGGACAGTTATAGTGATGGTCCTTTTGGTTATGATAGCAATAATCTCAGTAGTTTTAATAAGGGGAGCTTATTTTAACAAAGAAGATAAAGAGGAGAAAAAAGAGGGTAATATAAATGGGGCTTGAAGAATTTTCATTGAAATCTAAAAATGGAAGGTCGAGGGTAAATACTTTTATTCGTCTTGCTGACACCTTGGGCCAATCAATGGAGCCAATTTATGGGTCTCCAAGAGATGGTCAAGGAAATCGGGGAGTGGGAGCAATAATTGGGGTTTCTGTATTTAATAGATATACTCAAAAGGCAGTCTGTTTAATTTTTGAAGACGATCCTGAAGTAATGAAAATATTTAACAGAGATTATAATTCAAGAAACCGCCCCCCAAAAGATTATAGTCTGAACGAATCTTACACTCACATAGATTCTTGGGATTAATCCAAATAATTATTGGTTCCAAAATTAGAAGGCATTCCGCCCATAGACTTCCCTTTTCTGTTCCCTGCTATGACATCATCTATTCTCAAAATCATCATTGCAACTTCACTTGCAGAATTTATTGCCTGACTCTTTATTTTTGCAGGTTCCAAAATTCTTGCACTCAAAACATCTTCAATTTTATTTGTGAACAAATTCAAACCAAAAGTTTTGTTTCCTGAATCATGCAATGATTTCAATTCTGTCAAAACATCTATTGGATCCATTCCCGCATTTTCTGCTAAAGTTATGGGAATAAATTCCAATGCCGAAGCAAATTCTTCAACAGCTAGCTGCTCTCTTCCAGAAAGAGTTTGGCCAAATTGCCTTAATCTTCTTGCAAGCTCAATTTCTACAGCTCCTCCGCCAGGAACAATACTTCCAGAGTTCAAACAGCAGACAACATCACCTAAACCGTCTCTCATGGCTCTTTCAATTTCATCAATAACATGATCACTTCCCCCATGAATCAAGATAGTCATAGATTTTGGATTTTCACAACCTTTAACATAAGTAAATGCAATTTCCCCATGAGTTATTTCTTCGACTTCTTCAGCATGACCCAATTCTCCTTCCCCAACCTCATTAAGATTGCTTACAATTTTCCCACTAGTTGCCTTAGCAATCTTCTCCATATCATCTTTGGCAACCCTTCTACATGCATAAATTTTCTCTTTTGAAAGAAGATACTGTGCAAAGTCATCAATTCCTTTCTGACAGAAAACAACATTAGCTCCTGAAGATTTTATCTTTTCAACCATAGCCTTGATGGTGTCTTCTTCCTGTGTTATGAATCCCCTTAACTGTTCGGGAGAAGTTATTGAAATTTTTGTATCTATTTCAGGATTTCTCAATTCCAGAGGAAAACCAAGCAAGGCAATCTTTGCATTTTTAACAACACGGGGCATGTCGTGAGAAAGTCTTTCTTTTTCAAAAACAATTCCTGAAACTAATTCTGTATCTTTTATTCCGTCCCCTTTAACTTTTTCAATTTTAATATCTTTCAAACTGGCTTTGCCCTTATCCTGAATCTGTTTTACTGCCTTAACAAGAATTTCTGCAAATCCCTGCCTTGAATCTTCAGCACCTTTTCCGGTCATTGCAGTCATTGCAATCTGTTTCAAAACATCATCATTCTCAGAAGTTATCTTGTAAGAAATTTCATTAAGAATTTCCTGAGATTTTTCAGCAGCAAGCCTATAACCCTTTGTGATAACCGTAGGATGAATTTTTTTATCCAAAAGTTTCTCTGCATTTTCCAAGAGCTTTCCTGCAATCATAACCGCAGTTGTGGTCCCGTCCCCGATTTCATCTTCCTGTGTTCTCGCAATCTCTACCATCATCTTTGCTGCAGGATGCTCTATTTGCATTTCTTCAAGAATTGTAACACCATCATTTGTGATTATAATTTCATCAGTTGGAGAGACAAGCATCTTGTCCATTCCCTTAGGTCCGAGAGTGGTCTTAACAACCTCTGCAACCATTCTGGCAGCCTGTATATTATTTCTCTGCGCATCTCTTCCAATCATTCTCTGAATATCTTCTGGCATTAATACAATGGGTTTCTCGCTCATTTCCCAACCTCAAATTTAATTTCTTCAGGAAGATAGTTTGCTAACTTCTCCAGATGATTGTAATCTATTCCTAAATCATAAGTTTCGCTTCTTCCCCAAGGAATAAAATTTCCACTTTCCAAATCTTTTCTCACTAATCCTGCCCCCACCAATTTATAGTCCTCTCCAAGCATTTTAACGATTTGTCTGCCAAAAGGGCCCATTATCTTTTCTGCAGGAATACCTATCTTAGAAAGAAGAGATTCCAGAACATCAGAATGATTAATTTCTCCGGTATCATCACTTTCCGCATGAAAATGAGGTTTTCCTTCAGAATCATATATTTGAACGAACCTCATAAAAGGGATTTTACCTTCCTTAAAAGTCACATTAACATATTTAGACAGATTCATGGAAGAACTCATTTGTGTTGATATATAAGATTTGTTGTGGTAAAGTACACTACAGGAAAAGAATCTTTATTTCATAAAATTTATAAGTTTGAAAATCTTCAACTAATTAGGGGTAGGTTATGAACCACGTTTTAGTTTCTGATATAATGACACGCCAATTAATAAGCGTGGAACCGGATACGAATCTTTTAGATTGTGCTAAGAAACTTGTCCGAAAAAAGGTAGGAAGTCTTCTGTTACTGGAGGGTAAAAAGCTTAAGGGATTTATTTCAACACAAGATATTCTATGGGCAATAGTAAAAAAATCAAGCTACGATTTAACGAAAATAAGGGCCTTGGATATTTCTCCGAGAAAAATAGTTACAATAAAACCCGAGGCAACTCTGGAAGAAGCAATAAAAAAAATAAAAAGATTCAAATTCCACAAGATACCTGTTGTAAAAAATAAAGAAGTTGTGGGTTTAATTGCCTTAAGAGACATAGTAAGCTTCTACCCTGAAATGAATGCCCATTTTAGAGAAGTTGAAGAAATAAAAGAAGAAACCGATAAAATAAAAAGACTCGAAGGCACACAAGAAAAAGCTGCAGCAAGAGATGGAATATGTGAAGAATGCGGTAGCAGAGGACAGCTTTATCGGTTCAACGGAATGCTTGTTTGCTCTTCTTGCATGTCTTCAGATTAAAATATTTCTTTAGGAAATTCAAAATCAAAACCCAATTTAGATGCTTTTTCCATAAGCATATGCATAAGCATTTCTTCAACAAGAACACTCTTTTTGCCTTTTATCTTCTGTTCTGCAATAACTTTAGCCCTCTCAAAATTATGAAATCTTAGGACTCTGCCATTTATTGCATCCATTCCATCATTCCCCACTATTCCTTTATAGGGAATATATGCAATATTTTGAATGTTGTAGATATTAACTCCATTAAAAAAATCATCAATAGTTGGATTCGCAATATTTGGCATTAATGAAGCCATATAATTCAAATCAATTCTCATCCCTTCCTCTTCTAAATAAGGAGTTGCAAAATTAGTAAATTTAAATTCAAGATTATCAAGATGTTTCAGATTTTCTCCGGTAAGCGGTTTTTCCAAGAGGAGGTCGATGTCTTTTGGATTGCCCTTCATTCCTGCAAGAAAACCATAAACAGCACTTCCTATGAGGTAGACTTTTCCCTTGGAATAAGATTCTCCCCTTCTTACAGCATTCTGTAGAATTTCGTTCTGTTCAAAGTATCGATTATAACGTTGACTGAAACCTTTCTGGGTAAGAGTTTCCCCACCATTATCCATAAGTTATCCTTAAAATTTAACTATAAATAATCTATGAAACTGGAGTATATCCAGTTTAGTTAAATATTTAAACAATATTTCTCTTTTTCTAGAAAAGATGGCCGAAGAAGAAACAGTATTTTCAAGTAAAGTAAGTTACGGAGGAATTTTCAATTTT
>CAZKAU010000052.1:0-4304 GCA_964551065.1 Candidatus Woesearchaeota archaeon
AATAAACTATTCCGTTATGTACAGAAGGAGAGTTATACTGCATCCCACTTCCATCAGGATTGGTATAACTCCAAATCTGAGTTCCATTGGTTGCATTGAAAGCATAAAACGTTGCACCACTTCCCCCAATGTAAACAATCCCGTTGGAAACTGCAGGCGAGACATCTCCAGACAATAAGCCACTGGAATTAGACCAAATAATACTTCCATTGGTTGCATTGAAAGCATAAAATCCGCTCCCTTCATTTTGGATATAAACAATTCCGTTGGAGACTGCTGGTGATGAGAAACCAAAATAGCTAAAACTAGGACCAGTGTAGTTCCATATTTGACTTCCATTTGTTGCATTTAATGCATAGAAAATCCCGTTAGATGAAGACAAAGGATTAATTCCAAAATAAACAATTCCATTGGAAACTGCAGCTGTACCTTGGAACATGTTCCCTGAGCCCGAATTATAATTCCAGATTTGACTTCCATTGGTTGCATTGAAAGCATAAAAAAGTCCATTACCATTATAAATCCCACTATAAAGAATTCCATTGGAAACCACCAGCGAAGGATCTACTGAACCGCCTTGAGGAATAGACCATGCAGGAACCAAGAAAGAAGGATTTATGGTTTCACTCTGATAACCAGTATGATTAGAGTTCTGTCCAAGCATAGGCCAGTCCGCAGCACTAACACTTCCGGCAAAGAAAAAAAGAAAGAGACCCAAGGCCAGAACAAAAATCCAAGCCTCTCTTCTGTCTGCCATTATCAAATTAAGGGCACAAGAAGTATAAAAAGATTATCCCTCTGAAGAATAAACAACAAAAAACCTCTCAAAAAATATTTAAAAGATTGTTTCCTCAATTCACTATGACAAAGAAAGGGGTTACAAATGTGGGAAACAAAAATAAGAATCAAAAGTCTGCAAAAGCAGAAAACAAACAGATAAAAAATGAAGGTCTTGTGATTCATCCTTCAAGAGCTCCAACAACATTAGGAGAAAGAGCCGCAGATAAATTAACCTCTATTGCAGGAAGTTGGGGATTCATAATCTCATTTTTTGTGTTTTTAGGAATTTGGATGGTTCTCAATATTTTTGCATGGTTCAGTCATTGGGACCCTTATCCTTTTATCCTTCTTAACTTATGTTTATCTTGTCTTGCAGCAGTCCAAGCTCCAATTATATTAATGTCTCAGAATAGGGAAGCTCAAAGAGACAGATTAAGATCCCAATATGATTACGCTGTTAATAGAAAAGCTGAAAAGGAAATTGAAGAAATAAGAAAACAACTCAGCAGAATTGAAAGAAAAATCCAATGAAAGCTCTAAAAAATACACTAATATTTTTTATAAGTCTACTCTCTCTCAAACTGACCTCTGCTCACGAGGCTTACGTTCTTAATCAAACAGATTTTTGGAATGTCGTTAAACATGATCCGACAGAAGTAAATATTTTCTCTGCACTATCTCATCCCGGAGCAATAAAACTCGCAATAATTATAACTCTTGTTGTAATGTTTATTTTCCTTGCAAATTTTATTTTCAGAAGAACAAAATTTGGACAAAAGGTTAATGGGGGATTTGAAAAATTATCCTTCTTAGGTCCAACTTTTGTGAGACTGGCTGTTGCAATAACTTTATTCTTCTCAGCATTATCGATGAGTTTCCTTGGACCTGAAATAAAGCTTACAAGCATGATTGTTCCGCAGATACTTCAGATAGCATTATTTATGGCTAGCGGAATGATTCTTCTTGGACTGTTTACCGAAATTGCTGCAGGAATAAGCCTTGCAGTTTTCACAATAGGAATTGCATTCTATGGAATCTACATGATAACATATCTAAATTATCTCGGAGAATTTGCGGTTCTTATGTTATTCGGATTAAGAAAATGGTCTGTAGACCGATTCATTTTTGGAAAATTGAAAAGATTTGAATTCTTCAAAAAATACGAAACGAGCATAATCCGTGTTTGTTACGGAATAGCTTTAATATTTGCTGCAGTAACAATAAAGCTCATCCACCCTTCCTTAACTCTGGACGTAATAAATGAATGGAACCTTCTTCAGTTCCACTGGCTTTTCCCTAACGATGCTTTGCTTGTGGTTATGGGTGCATTCCTTGCAGAAGCCGCAATAGGTTTATTCATAATTCTCGGATTTGAAATGAGGCTTACAATAATTGTTGAATTATTTTATTTAACATTATCTTTAATTTACTTCAGAGAATTAGTCTGGCCTCATTTGATTCTTTATGGAATTTCTCTGAACCTGTTAGTGCAACCTGAAGTTTTCACGTTAGATCATCTATTCTTCAAGAAACATCGTGAAAAAAAGAAATGGTGGCTAAGACCCTTTAGTCCCCACCTTAATGAAAAGGAAACTAAGAAATGGGAAAAGGGAAAATACAAAAAGAAAAAAGAAAATCTTCACGAGGAAATAAAGGAAACAAACAAGAAAATCAAAAAACTTGAAAAGCCAAAGAGACCTGCAAAAAGAAAATAACTTCAGGAAACTCTTACAACATTTCCTTCACGGTCCAATTCTATAAAATGACTTACACTGGAATTTAAGTAATCCTGACATTGATTTTCAACTAAATTATCTTCTGCAATTCTCGGAACATGAACAATATCCACAGCATAACCATCAACTGTTCCGAGACACTGGCTGCTAAAATTCATCCCGTCCAATTTTTTGGCTTCATAAAGTTTAAGGGAATCATTTATTGCAAGTTGCTGCATAATAACTTCATTTGGTGTCTGTGAAGGATTTCCATGGGTCACATAAACCCCTCTCAAATCCTTAACCCAAGAATCCTCCTGCATCTTAAAAAATAAAAAGACACCTATAATAAAAACAAAAATAACGGCAATCGAAACTAAGATATACCTTTTCATCTTTCAAATTCGAGTTTAGGATTAAGCTCACCTGCAAAATTCTGAAGCATTTTCTCTTTAACTTTTTCCTTAGATTTTGTCCACTCAGGATGTCCCAAAACCCAACCTAGCTTCACCAATGCAGTTTCAGCCATCATATCTTCAAGATAAATAACCCCCGTATCAAATACTTCCCTTCCGCTTGAATAAATATAGGGATCTAATTTTCCGAAAATAGTTTGGGCGGCAGCACATACAATAATTCCTTTTGACTGAATATCTCTTAACTTCTTAACCCAACTATTCCTGGAACCTGAAGCAGCTACTTGCCCAATACCTGCAAATTCTATGACTATTCCCTTATAATTTTCCCTGACATAATAATCAAGAATATTCGGATTCTGACCTGGATAAAATTTAACGAGAGCAACTTTCTCTTCAAATTTATTGTCTAATTTTACCTTGCCTTTTTTTCTCACATTATGGCTTGAAATCTTTTGAATTGTTCCGGGATAAATTTTTGCAAAAGGTTCTGCATTCACTGTTTTGAAAGCATCTCTCCTAGAACTATGCAGCTTTCTAACTTTTGTTCCAGGCATGGCATAACAAAAATCATCGTTACTGCTTCCATGCCCAACAATCATAACCTCTGCAAGGTCTGAAACGGATGCAAGTGCTGCACACTGCAAATTCAGATTCGCATCACTGCTTGCTCTATCGATTGACCTTTGCGAATATGTTAAAACAACAGGCTTAGTTAAATTTCTCAAAAAGAAACTTAATGCTGCTGAAGTATAATGCAAAAAATCAGTTCCATGACTGATTATCACTCCTTTAATATTTGAATCATTCAAAAGTTTCTCTGCAGTCTTAGCAATACTCTGCCAATCTTTATAATCCATATTCTCGGAAAATTTCATGAAAGGAATCTCAACCTTCACAACATTAACTTTTTCAAAAAGGGCAGGATAAAATCGAAAAAAATCTTCAGGATTTGTCAAAGGGTCGACACCTCCAGTTTTGGGATCAAGCTTTGAAGCAATAGTCCCTCCTGTAATTATCATTGCAATATTTGGCTTAGAATTATCTCTCTTTATTTCTTCTGCTTCTTTTTTCTCTGAATGAAATTTCTTTTTTGTGACAACCTTGACAATATCTTTCCTGTTGAGCCCGATGTTATAACCGGAATCCAATTTCAAAAGCAAAATATTTTTTTCAGAGTCCGGACTTTGAAGAAGACTCCCCTCATAAATTACTTTTGAAAGATGAACTTCAACAGAATCTCCAGGACCAGGTTTTCCAAGCGAAGCAGGTTTCTTATCCTTAGATTCCTGATGAACCTTATGCATTCTTTTTTTCTTGGTCTCATGTTTAACGGTCTTTTTCTTTCCCGCCACATGCTTTTTCGACTTAGAATTACTTGATCCTTCCTTCA
>CAZKAU010000053.1:0-4269 GCA_964551065.1 Candidatus Woesearchaeota archaeon
ACAGCATCTCTGAATCCGGATTCAGTATCGATAGAGAACATAACTCCAGAGCAAGCCATATCACTTCTCACCATTTTCTGAACTCCAATGGAAAGAGCTATGCTGAAATGGTCAAATCCTTTATCTACACGGTAGGAAATTGCTCTTCCTGTAAATAACGAAGCAAAACATTTCTTACATGCTATAAGCAAATCTTCATGACCTCTAATGTTAAGATAACTTTCCTGTTGTCCTGCAAATGAGGCATCAGGCAAATCTTCCGCAGTTGCCGACGAACGAACAGCAACATCTGTTTCCTGTTCCCCATACTTCTGACAAAGAGCATCGTAACTGCTTGTAATCTGGTCAGACAAATCTTGCGGGAATTCTGCCTTAATTATAAGGTTTCTAACTTTCTTTCCTCTCTCTTCAAGTCCATGAACATCTTTTGTATCTAAATCCGAAAGAACGGCCTTTATTGGGTCAACAAGTCCTGCCTGTTCCATGAAATGCCTATAAGCAGTAGCAGTAACCGCAAAACCATTAGGAATCTTAACACCCTTATTTGTAAGGTCTCTGAACATTTCACCTAAAGAGGCATTTTTACCTCCGACAAGAGGAACATCATCTATTGTAAGATTCTCAAACCACAAAACTAAAGCGTCTTTATTTCCCATAATCACCTTTTTACGAGCCAACTATTATAAGCCAACTAATACTATTAGAAAAATTATTTTTGTTTATATACCTTTCGGACATAAAACCAATTATTCAAACCAATCTTCACGTGTAATGGGTTTGGCTTTCTCCATATATTCTATGATTTCAGGACTACTTGTATTTTCATAATAATCCATACTCTCAACAAATTGCCTCTCTCCATCACTCATCTCAGGATTATTCGAAGAAAATGAAGAGCTATTGCCTCTCTCGGTTCTTAGGAAATACTCTTTTTCAGGTTTGGACTCATTTTCCATCATTTTTTCTAATCGTGAACCTTTAAAAATAAAATTGTGCTTGAAAATACATGGAAAATAAGATAAGACAGCCAATTGTAACGGTCTGCGGACATGTAGATCATGGAAAGACTTCTATACTTGATAGGCTGCGTCAAAGTTCAGTTCAGGAAGGTGAAGCCGGCGGGATTACCCAGAAAATTTCATTCTCTTTATACCCCTTGGAAATCATGAGACAATCCTTTCCGGCAATAGAAAAATCGGGAATAAAACTAGACATTCCAGGATTTCTTTTCATAGACACTCCCGGACATGCAGCATTCACAAACTTGAGAAAAAGAGGAGGTTCTCTTGCAGACCTTGCAATTTTAGTAATTGACATAAACGAAGGAATAAAACCCCAGACTGCAGAAGTCATTCAAATTTTGAAATTGAACAAAACTCCCTTCATAATTGCATTAAACAAAATTGATAATATCTCAGGATGGAGAAGCCTTAAGTCTGGAGATGAAAGAGGACTGAGAGAGAACATAGACTCACAACCCACAAATGTTAGACAATTATTTGATGAAAGGTATATGACTTTAATCGGGTCACTTGACAGCTATGGATTGGACGCAGATTTGTTTTTCAACATTTCAGATTTCACAAAAAAAGTCGCATTAGTTCCGTGCTCTGCAAGAACAGGAGAAGGAATCCAGGAATTAATTTTAATGATGTGCGGCTTAAGTCAGAAATATCTTCACAACAGATTGACAATGGGTGACCGTGCTAGGGGAGTAATTCTTGAAGTTAAAAAAGATAAGGAAATGAATTACGCAGAGGCGATACTTTACGACGGTGAACTTAACAAAAAACACGAAATTGCAGTCTCGGATTTTGAAGGAAAGGCAATCGTAACTAAGATAAGAGTCTTGGAAGAAATAAAACCTTTAAGCACAAAATTTGCTTCAAAAGATAAAGTAATTGCTGCAACAGGATTAAGATTACAGTTGATTGAAAAATCAGAGATTCTTCCTGGAATGCCTTTCGTAGAATTCAGAAACGATAAATCTGAAATCGAAAAAACCTTCAAAAAAGAAATCTCTGAAAATATCAAAACGGACAAGTATGGAATAATCGCAAAAGCGGATTCACTTGGAAGCCTTGAAGCTTTACTAGCTTTGCTTGAACAGTCAAATGTTCCTGTTGTAAAGGCAGGAATCGGGAAAATAAACAAGGCAGATGTAATCTCTGCAAAAGCAAATCTTGAAATAAATGAGCTCGACTCAATTATTGTTGGATTCAATGTAACAATGGACGAAGATGCAAAAATTCTTCTTTCATCCGAAGACAAAAGAATCAAGGTTCTGGAAGACGATGTTGTCTATAAATTAATTGAGAATATTGTAAAATTCAGAACAGAAAGAAGGGCTGAGATTGAAAAGAAAAGATTAATGCAACTTTCTCCTGTTTGCAAAATCAAACTTCTCCATCAATATGTTTTCAGAAACACAAATCCTGCAATTTTCGGCGTGGCAATAGAAGCCGGTAAATTAACTCATGGAGTAAACCTAATGGATGAAAACGAAGAAAAAATAGGAAGAACAAAAAATATTCAGTATGAAAAAAAAGCTGTCGAAGAAGCAACCGAAGGAATGGAAGTGGCAATCTCCGTTCTGGGAATAAACTATGAAAGGAAATTAGGGGATAAAGATTTCCTTTACTCAGATATTTCAGAGTCCCAATTTAGAAATTTCAAGAAAAATAAAGACTTGCTTTCTTCTCATGAAATCGTGATTCTTCAGGAAATCGCTGAAATTAAAAGAAGAAAAAATTCCGAATGGGGAAAATAAAATGGAAATATTTGAAACAATACCAAAGGCCACTCTTGATTTAGGGATAGGGTCCGAAGATTATGCAGCTATAGCAAGAAATATTAATAGAATAAAATATATTTCAAAAGACGCAAGAAAATCCATTCTCCAAAGAGGCAATGAATACTTTTCTCAACAAGAAATAAAGACAATAAAAGAACTTCTTGAAGAAATGGCTTATGACAGGAAAGTTTACGAACTTGCCGAACTTGACTATTCTCGCGGTCCACCCCAGGGAGAAAGTCTTTTTATAACAGGAATAGTGGATTATCTTTTAAGAAATAAAAAGAATTCTTAATGCCAAATACTTGCAGCATAACTTCCAAGGTAATAAGCCCATATTACAATTGCTAAAACGGCTTTCCAAAAAGTTAATTTCAAAAGACCAATTGTAAACAACCATCCTGCAAACCATAATCCTCCGAGAAAACCTCCATGGTGCCCATGATGACGGCATCCGCAATGACAATCATGATTGCATTTTATCTCTTTCTTCATTTCATGTCTAAACTCATCTTTCATTTCATCTCCGAAAGATTTTTTAGATATTCTCTTTTTTGGCATTTTAGGTCAAGTTAAATCTCATTTATATTATTTTCTGAAAATATGTTTAAAGCTATGGGGATGTCCAATTCTCATAAGATTCATAACAACATTGACAAAAACAAAATACAAGGCTATAACAACAATTGGAAATACTACAAATTTAATCCACCATGCAAGTGAAGTCCAAAGTAACAACGCCCAAACACCGCAAGCAATGAAAGCAAAAATCATCTTTAAAAGAAAAAACGAAAGGTGTTTCACATGTTTATGAACCATCAACAGAATAAAACTTTGGAATATTTAAATTTATCATACCGAATGCATTATCCTATATCTTACAATAAGTACTATCGTCGTTGCTAATCCTGCAAGAGTTGCAATTATTATGCTAATCTTCACCCAAAGGCTTAATTCAGTAAACTGCCGGAAAATATTAGCAATTCCCGCTATTAACTTTTCCATCCAAGGATCTAAAATAATCTGATTTTCAGATTTTTCAGTCAAACCTTCACCAACATAGAAATATCCTGAATGGTTTATAGTAGTTGTATAATAATGGTAATCACTATTGGTATCTGTATAGTTCGTCTCCAACTCTTCCCAGGAATTTGAATCTTCATTAAGATAAAATAGGGAAACTTTTTCCTTTTCAAGAACATTTTCTTCAAACCAGTTCTTTTCAATCTGGAGAACAATATCAACTCTGCTTAAGTTCTCCGAAAGGTTTTCTGAATTAAATTGAAGATAAGCATAAACTTTACTTAAATTATCGGCAGTTACGGATGCAGGTTTAACATAATGTCTTGTTATTGAAAACATAACATTCCTAGTTTCATTATTAACACTAATGTTCAGTTCACTTATTGTAAGGTTGTTAAGATTTCTAAGAGTCACTCCTGATTCAGGAGTTATAAGAGGTATAACTTTTACAA
>CAZKAU010000054.1:0-4261 GCA_964551065.1 Candidatus Woesearchaeota archaeon
CTTTTTCGCACAGGCTTTAGAGCAGTTCTTTGAACTTGCCTGGAAGAATATGAAACCTATTAAGTAAGGTTATTCTTATGACAGATTCTAGCAAAAAGGAAAATATTATTGAGGTTTTTCGTGAAGGAGATTTCAGCGAATGGCTTTCTAAAAAGGGGGATACTGAAAATCATGTTCTGGTTGTTTTGCACAAAAAGCATACTGGCAAAATGCATACTAATGCTGCAAGCCTTATGAGGGAAGCGATTAGCTTTGGATGGATTGATACAACCTCAAAGAAAATTGATGAAGACAGATGGGCAATAAATTATCGTAAAAGAAACAAGAATTCTAAATGGAGTTATAATACGCTGAGATATGCTGAGGAATTAATTAAAGAGGGAAAGATGTCTTCTGCGGGCCTGAGGGCTTTTGAAGAAGGAAAGAAAAAACTTCCGCACGATTATGGAATTCCTGATAATCCAGACATACCTTCTGAATTAGAAAGAGAATTAAACAAGGTTAAAAACAGGGAGGCTAAAGAAAATTTTGAAAAATTTTCGCCTTCGGTAAAGAGAACTTATTACAGATGGCTTCTTAGAGCAAAGTTGCCTGAAACAAAAAACAAAAGAATCGAGCAGATAATAAAGAGGGCTTTAATCAGTGAAAAGCCCGGAACTTTATCAACAATAAATGATTAAAAATAAAAGAGGTAAGTTTCAGTTGGTGCCTTTTACCTCTCTGATTTATTTTAAGAATATAAGTAAAAACAATGAAAAAATAAGGTTTGTTTTTATTTGTTGAATATAGCCGTAACTACCCCAACAAATGTTGCAATGACTATCACCCATCCGACTATGATTGTAGCAGTTAGTCCGCCCAAAAAGGATGGTAACATTAGAGCTCCTGGACTTCCGGAACCTGCACCGATCATGCTGAATCCAACTGTCAAGGACACCAATAATCCTGTCAACCATGCAACAAAGTTCATAATACCTCCAAGGTTAAGTTTTGGAGATCTCTTTTTTGATTTCTTTGGCATTTTCCACCTCCTTTTATATAATGTATTATATATTTTAGTTTAATAAGTTTTCTAAATCATTACATTTCATTAAGGGTTTCTATTCCAAGCAAAGAAAGAGAATTTTTCAAAATCTTCATGAATGATTTTACAAGAGCCAATCTGAAAGATTCCTCTTTGGAACCAACAACAGGACATTTATGATAAAACTCGTTGAACGTCTGTGCGAGCTGATAAGAATAGTTTGCGATTCCTGAAGGATTTAAGGTTTCATAAGCTTTTGAAACGACGTTGGGAAATTCAGATAATTTTTTGATTAGTTCCACTTCTTTCTCGTGGAGTTTCTTGGCTTTCTTCAAGGGCTTCTTTTCAGATTTGTTTAGAATTGAATTTGCACGGGCGTAACTATATTGCAAATAAGGTCCTGAATTTCCTTCAAAGTTGAGAGCTTCTTTTATATCAAAAACAATTATTTTATTATTTCCTTGTTTTAGGAAATCATACTTCATTGCAGCCACAGAAACCTTCAATGCCCTATCTTCAAGAATGTCTTTCTTTATTCTTGGCTCTCTTTTTTTTATTTCCTTTTTTGTGTGTTCAAGAACTTTCTTTATAAAATCCCGGTAAAGAATATTTTGCCCGGTTCTGGAAGACATTTTTCCTGTCGGTAGACGAACTTCGGTGAAGAAGATTCCTTTCAGTTTTTCGGAATTCGGAAACTTGGAAAGTTCAAGGGTTTTTACGAGCTGATTAAAATGATATTCTTGAGCTGCACCTATGACGTAAATGCTTTCATCAAGTTTAGGATAAGCTTCGAATTTCTTTTCGACTAATGCCAAATCTTTCCCTGAATAAAGGATAGTTCCATCTCTTCTTGTCAGAACCCAAACACCAAGATTATATTTCTTCAAGTCCATGATAATTGCTCCTTGACTTTTCTTTGCAATTTTATTATCAATAAGAGATTTTACAATTTCTTTTCCTCTTTCTTCTACATCCTTTTCAAAAAAGTAAGAATCGAAATGGGTATTTAGTTGGGAATATATTTTTTCGAAAGCTTCTAGACTCATCTCTCTGGTCTTTTTCCAGAGTGCTGTAAGTTTTTCGTCATCTCCAGATTCAAGGGAACGGTTTATTCCTTCAACTTCTGCCTGATAATCCTTGTTCTTTTCAAGCCGTTGAACGGCATCCACATAAATTGAAGCAATCCAAGATTCATCCACCTTCAATTTTTCCTTAGCATGGAATTTTTTGTAGCACCAAATCCATTTTGCAACGTGCATTCCGGAATCACCCTGATAATTTGCTCTTATAACCTTGTTTCCTCCGAATTCCAAGATTCTTGCAAGGCTTTCTCCAATGCAAGTTCCCCTTAAATGTCCAACATGGAATGCTTTATGGGTATTTGCTTGAGAGAATTCAATCATTGAAGTTTTTCCTTTTCCCTTATCAAAAGTTCCGAAATTATCCGAAAGAATCTTTGAAATTAAATCTGTTGCAAATTCATCACGATTCATGAAAAAATTGATATAGGGACCTTTTGTTTGGATATCTGAGAAATCCTTCAGGTTTTTGATTTTGCTTCTTATTTCTACAGACAACTCTGAAGGGTTTTCCTTCAATTTTGAAGATATTATAAAGCAAGGGAATGCAAAATCTCCCATTTCTGCAGAAGGAGGGATTTCTATCTTTTTTACTATTTCTTCCCTTGAAATATCAGTTTTTCTGTCTTTTAGTGCATCAAGAATAAGTTGTGCGATTTTATCCTTTTTTTCTTCGTCTTCCCTCATGTAATTTATAGCACAAGAACTTTTTTAAATCTAATTAGTGTCCGAGAAGTATGCTCTTATGCGGGGGTGCCGGATGTCACCAATATTCTTTGGTTCGTCCAACACCTTTACCTATGCGGGGGTGCCGGAGTGGTCAAACGGGCTGGACTTAAGATCCAGTAGCTTAGTGCTTGCGCAGGTTCGAACCCTGTCCCCTGCATTTAATGGAAAAGAGGATTTTCATTACAATCCTTGCAGCATTGCTTCTTTTACTTGTTGTTGCAAATTACAGTTTTCTTGACAGCGAAGTTATAAAATTCATTGGAGATTCCCATAGTTCAATTGTTGAAAGAGTGATTGATGGAGACACTGTCGTCCTGGATGATGGAACCCATATAAGGATGCTGGGAATGAATGCTCCGGAAACAACGAGCAAAGAGAAATACTCTGAAGAAGCTAAACAATATCTGAAGGATTTGGTTGAAAATAAATCTGTGAGGCTGGAAAGTTCGGGAAAAGATTTGTATGGAAGAACGCTTGCCTATATTTTTCTTAGAAATGAAAATGTAAATGAGATGCTAGTTAGAGAAGGTTTGGCAAATCCCTATTTTCCTGAAGGTAGCGGAAATTACCAAAATGAGATTTTTCAGGCGTGGAATACTTGTCTTAAAGATAATATTGGAATCTGTACAAAATCCACAGATAGATGTGGGGATTGCATAAAACTTACGAAACTTGATGTTTCAACTCAAGAAGCCGTTTTTTACAACTCGTGTAGTTTTTCATGTGACTTAACAAACTGGCAAATAAAAGATGAAGGAAGAAAAGAGTTCAATTTTCCCGATTATATTCTCTATGGATATAATTCCGTAACTGTGAAGGTGGGAAATGAAACAAACACGAAAGATGTTTTGTATTGGCCAGGATATTCTTATGTTTGGACAAGAGCAGAAGATACTTTATTTTTAAGAGATACGAATAAGGACCTTGTTCTTTGGAAAAGGTTTTGAAAAATTTATATACTCAAAGATTATTATCTTCTTATGATTGCAGGAAATATTTGGTTGGGACTTGGACTTATGTTTTTTATTTTTGCTGTGAGCGCCCTTTCATTCATATTCTGGATTTTTATGTTAGTTAACTGCGCCAAAAGAAATTTCAAGAATGACAACGATAGAATTGTTTGGCTTTTAATCATAATTCTTCTCGGAATAATCGGTGCCATCGTTTATTACTTCGCTGTTGAAAGCAACCCTGAATACAACAAAAAAAGTGGCAGGAAAAGGAAATAATAACATTAAAAAACCCTTAATATCTTGATTTTCTGTAGACCAGGTTGGCGGGTTAGTCCTCCGCTGTTTGCAAACGGACTTTATGGCAGACTGCAAGGAGGGAAGTGATGGAACAAACCGAAGACCCTCATCCGGACGTTGACATTTTGTCTGTCTCGATCTTGCAGATGCGAAATGGGTCAGGCCTTGATCGGAGCAGC
>CAZKAU010000055.1:0-4172 GCA_964551065.1 Candidatus Woesearchaeota archaeon
AGAATTGAAATTAACCACCTTGAACAGTTTTTGTTTTTCTATAAATTTCTTGCTCTTTCTCAAGGACCTTACTTTTTTTCTATGAAGTTTTCGGTCATATTCTTCAGAACCCTTAACTAGTCTTTTGTCCGCCCACCTATTAGAATCTTCCTTTGGGTCAATTATAAGAAGGATTCCATCATCTTTTAACACTCTTTTTGTTTCCTCAATTGCCTTTTTCCTGTCTTTAACAAAATGCCATGAGAAAGAATAAAGCACAACATCAAACTTCCTTTTGAAAGGAATCTCTTCGGCTCTTCCTCTTCTGTAAACAAAATCTTTTCTAGGTTTTGATTCTCTTGCTATTTTAAGATACTCTTTATCAGGTTCTATACCATAATAACGCTTGAAGGATTTGCCTATAACAAATCCAAATCTTCCATTACCAATCCCAATTTCCAAAGCTTCAGAACTCTTAGGAATTTTATACTTTTTTATCTCTTCAAGAACATGTTCCTTGAGAATTTTGTTTGTTCCAGTGAGCTTAGTGTTAAACAAAACTTTTTTCATCTCTTTATTCCGATTGTTCTCAGGGAATTTATTATTACTGAAACATCAATTGCTTCCTGAAGAATTGCTCCTATTATTGGTATGATAAATCCTGCAGCAGCAAAAAGCATTCCAACAACACTTAATCCAATTCCTGTAATCATACTTTGTTTGGCAATCTTCATCGTCTTTCTTGAGATGTTAATGGAATCGTAAACTTCGGAAAATCCTCCTCCCAGGAAAACTATGTCTGCAGCCTCTGAAGAGGCTGTATGTTCTTCATGACTGAAAACCATCCCAACATCGGCCAATGCCAAAGCCGGAGCGTCATTTATCCCATCCCCAATCATTGCAATAGTGTAGCCTTGTTTTTTAAGTTCCTTTATTCCCTCTTGCTTATCTTCAGGAGACATTTCTGCTTGGATATCAATACTATGATCTAAAACTTTTTTCAGCTTCATTGCAGTTTCTTTCTTGTCTCCTGTAAAAACATGGATATGCATCCCCTGCTTTCTTAATTTCCCTATTATGGAACTTGCATCTCCTTTCATAACATCTTCAAACATAAACTCTGCAACCACCTTTTTCCCTTCAACAAGATGAAGATGATTCGCACCAGAATCTTTTCCTTTAACAATGAAATACTTTTTATTCCCAACTGTTCCGGCAATTCCTTTTCCCAATTTCTCTTCAACATTTCTTGCAGACATTGAAAGAACTTTCTCCTTTCTAGCTTCAGAAATTATAGAGTGCGCAAAAGGATGCAGTGAATTTCTTTCAATCGCTTCCGCAATTGCAAGAACCTTTTTCCTATCGTATCCTTTTACCTTAACAATTATATCTTTCAAAACAGGTTTTCCGAGAGTTATTGTTCCTGTTTTGTCAAAAACAAGTGTGTCTGCTCTCGAAACCGCTTCAATCGCAGCCAGGTTTTTCACGATAATTTTCTTCTTTGCTTCTGCAGACATTCCTCCGATTAATGCAACAGGAGCTGCAATAAGCAAAGGGCAAGGAGTGGCAATTACGAGAACAGCTAAAACATGTTCCATATCATGCCAGAACAAAAATGCACCAAGAGCAATAAGCAGAGAAACAACAGTAAATCCTGCATTATACTTGTGCGCTATTCTTATCATAGGAGATTTTTCATCTTGCGCTTTCTGGACCATATTAATTATTTGTCTGTAAGTGGAATCTTTGTCTTCTTTAGTGACTTTCACAATAATGGCACTTCCCATGTTTAATGTACCGCTTCTAACCCTATCTCCTTTCATCTTGTCCACAAAATAAGATTCTCCTGTAAGAGAAGACTCGTCAACCTGCCCGTATTCAGAAAGAAGCAAACCATCTAAAGGGATTATTTCTCCTTTTCTCACAAGTATTGAATTTCCGATTCTTACATCTTCAATTTTTTCTTTCTTTGTTTTTGTATTGCTTTCATATAACATAACATCATCGGGAATTCTATTTGCTAATGCAGTGAGGGACGATTTTGCTTTCCTTTGCGCATATTTCTCAAGTCCGTTTCCGGAAGAAATCATTAAGGCTATAACTCCTCCGACAAGATACTGCCTGGAAATAATTGAGACAAAGATAGCAAGTATTGCGATATAATCAAGAGCAAAACTTTTTCTTCTTAATTCTTCATAACTTTCAATCAATAGCTGCAATGCCCCCGGAAAAATTCCTATAAGATAAAGAATGTCCGCAGCAAGAATGTTCTTTGAAGCAAACTGAAGAATTAAACCCAAAGCCAGCATTATCAAAATAAATGCAGGGATAAGAAACATGCTAAACCTTGAGAGAACTATCTTTATCTTCACCATCTTTTAATATAAATCAGAATAATATACTTTAAAAGTTTTTTATATGTTGATTTTCTTAATAATAAATGAAAATACTATTTGTATGCACCTACGGACAACAAAGGTCTCCAACAGGAGTTGAAGTTGTTGAGGAAAATTTTCCGGAGCATGAGGCGAAATTTGCA
The DNA here is from genome assembly GCA_964551065.1 of Candidatus Woesearchaeota archaeon. Classification (GTDB taxonomy): domain Archaea; phylum Nanobdellota; class Nanobdellia; order Pacearchaeales; family GW2011-AR1; genus JAKLIN01. Next base: position 2,519 of record CAZKAU010000055.1, read on the forward strand.
GGCACAGATTCAAAAGCAGATGTTCCTCTCACAGAAGAGGCAATCAAATGGGCTGATGTTATTTTTGCAATGGACAATCCCCATATAGCAGGCATAACAAACCAATTCCCGGATTTGTTGAAAGAGAGTCCAAAGCCAATTATAACTCTTGGAATCCCCGACATTTTTCCCCGCGGAGATAAGAACATGAAAGATATGATTCTTACAGGAATAAAACCTTATTTGTCCGATGAAGAAGATTCTGAGAATAAAAGTTAAAATTGATTATTTTTCCTAAGAGAGTTAGCCTTCATGGAATCTTTCATGTTTGTTCTTTGAGTAAAATCTCATGAATATTATCCATGCAATAAATGCAAAAAACGAAGCAATTATTACTGTAAGATTATAATCCAGAGCAGCTATAAATCCTGCAACAAGTGGGGGTATTGCCTGAGCAGCTGATTGCACAGACTGACGAATTCCCATGACTTCTCCCTGTGTTTCATCTGAGGAAAGGAAAGACACAAGTGTCGTAGAACTTGGCATGGTAATTCCTCCGAAGAACGAAGTGAAAGGAAGTATGAAAAGAAGGAAAAGAGGATTCTGAGGGATTAAAACAAACAGAAGAGCTATTGAATACATAAGCAATGAGAATCTCAATATCTTTGCAGAGCTGAACTTCTTTGAAAGAGGTCTTATCAAAAAACCCTGAGTCAGAGCCACCCAAATTCCAATATACCCGAAAATATTCCCGATTTGCACCTGATTGAATCCAAATTTGTCAATAAGGAAAACCTGGAAGAATTGCGTAAAGAAGCTGAAACCGAAAAAGAAAACAAATATCACAATGAACATAGTTCTCATGTTCGGCATCTGGAATCCTTTTTTCAGATTTCTCAATCCGGTTAAAGGATGGATTTCCAAATGGTCCAGTTTCTTCTTTATTGTTTCCTTGAATATTGTAAATATAAGGATTAAATTTATTCCTGAAAGTATTGCTGAAAACCAGAAAGGCGTTGATATGCTGAACCATGAAACGAGGTTTGGATTTGCAAGGTTTCCTCCAAGGAAAGGTCCGATGATGAATCCGAAACCGAAAGCCATTCCGATAAGCCCGAAATTCTTGAGCCTTGATTTTTTGTCGCTTATGTCTGCGATTGCAGAGTTTGCTATTGCAAGATTTCCCGACATGAATCCGCTTAACATTCTGCTAAGCAAAATTATCCAGAAGTTGTTGAGAACTATTCCTATTGCAAATATTACATAACCTATTGTTGCCCCTATTTCTGAAATAACAAGGAGGGGTTTTCTTCCGTATCTGTCCGATAAAGCCCCCAGGATTGGAGAACCGAAAAATTGCATAATAGGATAAGATGCAATAAGCAATCCAAGAATTATTGTCCTTGTTGCATTGCTTAAACTAGTAAGAAGAATAGCATTGCTTCCGATAAGCATTGGTGCCAGAATGGGCAAAACAATGCTCAAACCCAAAAGGTCAACAAAAACAATTAGTATAAGCGTGAACAATGCCTTTCCGTTTTTCTTAGGTTTTTCAGTTTCTGAATTTTCTTCTTTAGCCTTAATGGTCTTTTCCATTTTGTAATTTGATTTTCTGATTTTGAATTTGGACACAAAACCCTCTTTAACAAAAAGTTAACTATCGAGAAGTTTGAAT
>CAZKAU010000056.1:0-486 GCA_964551065.1 Candidatus Woesearchaeota archaeon
ACTACTACTAATATAATATATATAATATATAATATATAATTTTTTAAATAAATAATAATAAAAAAATTTCAAATTTTCTTTATAAACATTTCTATAAGAAATCAAGGGGTGAGGGAGTTCTTATCTATTCTTAGTGTTTTTATTCAAAAACCTTTATTTTAGTATAGACTACTTTATTTCTAAAAATTTATAATAAATAGCCCTTTAGATTCAGATATAGATATATTAATGAGATCTTATGAAGAAGATCTAAAGAGAAGGGATGAAAAAGACCTTACACCTTTGGAAAAGGAAGAACTTCTAAAGGTGAATCATCTTGAGAGAGCATTGGATAATTTAAATGAAAATTTCTCCTTTAAGGGTGAAGGGGATGCTTATGCATGGGTTTCAGATCAGGCGAAAGGTAAGGTGTTAAAGGTTAAACCTCATGAAAAATCTTACATAAGTGAATACATCCTTCCTAAAGGCTCCACAGATATTAAAATA
>CAZKAU010000056.1:496-4063 GCA_964551065.1 Candidatus Woesearchaeota archaeon
TTATGTTTCCTTCTCCCACAATGGTTTTTATTATGTCATTTTTTTCAGATAAGGTTGGCCTTGTTTGTAATAGGTTGATATAACAATGATTTTCATTCACAGAAAAGTTTATATATGATTTTCCTGTATTTTTCTCATGCAAGAAAAGAACCCTTTCTCATCTATTGTAGGAAAGATGATTGTAACAAAAGAAGGTAAGAGGCTCGGTTTTGTTAAAGACATAACTTTCGAAACAAGATCCGGTGAATTAATCAATATTGTTGTTAAAGACTCTACTCCTTATGTTAGAAATTTAAACCTTGAAAGAACAAGTTCAAACGAATTACTTATACCATACAATTCAATTATTGCCGTTGGCGATTTTGTTATTGTTTCTGAAGAAGATTTAGTATAATCTTTTAATCACTATAACTTATCTTTGTGTATCCCGTACGCAAAAATTTAAAAAACCTCATCAAGACATCATACTATGAACATTTTAGGATTTGGATTCAATAAAATATATGTGGAAAGGTTTTCAAAGAAGGTTGAAAAGCTGCAAGTTGGCTATAATTTCAATGTTACTGATCTTAAACTTTCCGACGATAATTTAATAAAAATCAAGGAAGATGTCTTCATTGTCAAATTTGAATTTAATGTTCAATATGACCCTGACTTTGCTAAGATTGAACTTGGCGGCGAGATGGTTGTTTCTGTTGAACCTAAACTTTCCAAAGAAGTAATCAAGAAATGGAAGAACAAGGAACTCACAGACGACTTTAGGGTTTTTGTTTTTAACCATATTCTTAAGAAGTCTACTCTTAAAGCACTTGAACTTGAGGACCAAATGAATCTCCCAAACCACATTCCTTTGCCTTCAGTCCAAAAAGCCGATAAGAAGTAAGGCTTTTAAAATTAAGATTTCTATTTAATCTATGAAGATTTCTAAAGAAAAGAGGGAGAAGATTTCCGAGCAGATCCTTGCAACACTTTTTTTGAATTCTCCCAGACCTTTGTTCACTTTTCATATTGCAAGGGAAGTTGCAAGAGATGAAGAATTTATCAAAGACCTTCTAGAAGATCTTAAGAAAAAAGGACTTGTTGTTAAAGTTAATAAAAATCCTCAAGGCGTTTCATACAAAAGAAGAATAAGGTGGAAGATGACTAATGAAGCATACACTGCTTACAAGCACCACACCTCATGAATATAGGTGTTTCCTATATTAATTAAGTTTTTATAGTTCTGGCTTATCCCTTTCAAATGGATCAAATTAAAGAAGCCTTCAGAAAAGTGAAGGATGACATGGATTCATTAAAATCAGAGATTTCTTCATTAAATTCAGAAATAACTCAACTAAAAGAGATGTTAAAAGAGTTAGTAGTGCCTAAAAAAGTAAATAATGAAGTGCCTAACAACCACTCAAACCAACCAACAGACAGACAAATAGTTCCAACACATAATAACTATATTCCAACAGAAAATAAGCCTTTTAGGCCTTTAAACCCCCAAAATATGCCTATTTCCACAGGAAATGAAGGGGTTCCAACAGACAGACAGACAAACCAACAGACAGACAGACACATGCAAAATACACCTATTTTCGGACAAAATACTCCTTCCCAAGATTATTCTAACACACTTCCCAAGAAACCTTCCTCAAGGAATATGGATAATGCTCTGGAAATCCTTAACTCCCTCGACAGTTTAAAGAGAGAAATAAGACTTAAATTCAAAGATCTTACTGATCAGGAATTTCTTGTATTTTCCACACTATATCAGCTCGACGAGGAATTTGGATATTCCGACTATAAAACCATTTCCTTGAAGTTAAACTTAAGCGAAAGTTCTATTAGAGACTATATTGGAAAACTGATAAAAAAAGAGATTCCCGTCGAGAAAATCAAGGTAAATAACAAGGCAATTCAACTCTCTATTTCCCCCAACCTAAAGAAAGTTGTTTCCTTGAACACCATTTTTCAGCTCAGAGGACTATAAAATACCTTTAAATCCCCATATTAACACTTTTCCTGTATACCGAATAACTAGATATACCTCTAACTCTGTTTTTTCGCATTCTCCTCGGAAATTTCCATGAATCTCGATCCCGGAGATCCTCACTTCCATTTTCCCCAAAAGTGGAAGCAGATAACTCTCAAATTTCTTAAATCTCTCTTGAATTTGGACTCTGTTTATCTCTCTCTTTTTCTTTTTCCTAACTTCTTCCTAACCTCCAGGGAAATATACCCCTCATTTCCCTCACTTTTTAGTTCGTATTTTGAATTTTTCGTCATTTTGGTTTTTATTTAACTCTCACTTTTCGACTTTTCGGCACTTTATTCTTCATTTTTCCTTGATTTCCCGGCTTTTTTACGTTCCCCAACTCTCACTTTTGCCTTTTTTAGCATTTTTTCCTTGATTTCTTCAGGTACAAACACCCTTTTTTTGCCATTTTTCTCAATCGTTTCTTCAATCAACCCCTCACTTTTCTGTTTTATGGCATTTATTTGACCCCTTATTGTAGATCTCTCTTTTCCTAACATTGCAGCTAAATCATCATAGCTAAGCTTCATATCCGCATTTAATAGCACCCATAAGATTGCTCTTTCAGTAACTGAAAATTGTTCTAATTTGGGTGTTTGGACAGCCGTTTGAACAGGTGTTTGGACAGAGAAAACAGCTGTTTGTTTCTTGGACACCGGTGTGGGTGTTTTAGACACCCTATTTATTTTCATGTCTCCAATAAAGGATAAAACATTTCTGATCTCAGTTATCTCATCTTTTATCGAGGACAATTCATACTTAAGCAAGTCAAGGTCTTTCCTATGACCTTTTTTCTCAGATTCAAGGTAATTTATCCAACCACCAATTGCATCAATATCTTTTTTAACAGACTCAAAACCTTTTTTTGTATCGTGTTTCAAATCTTCAACATCTCTCTTTTTTGAAAACCAGTTAAACATGATATATTTTGTAAAATATACTTTAAAAATATTTCCTTTTTTCGACGGGAAAACAGTCTTTTTTCTCCATTAAAATATCAAAAATTTTTGTACAAAAAATTAACAAAAATTTTTATTTTATTTTTCAAAATTTACAAAAAAACACTTAAAACAGCCTGTTTGGACAGCCACAAACAGCTTAAACAGGTGTTTGAACAACCATGAAATTCTAAAAAATTTTTTAAACAGCTGTCCAAACACCTCTTTTTATCGTCGACAAATTAAATAAACACCCATAAACAGTGTCCAAAACAAATTTTTTTAGGTGTTTTTCCTAATGGATTTTAAACTTTTATTTTAGTTAATTAACTAAGATTACCTTAGTGAACAAAGGCGGCAGGCCACTAAAGAAATTGCTAAAAATTTGAGCCGTTTTTCCATGAAGTTCTCTGCAATTTTCTCCCATTTCCCTGGGTACTCTTGCACCTTCTTTCACCAACTTTCCCCAAAATATTTAAACAAAAATCACCTAATATCTCAAACAAAAAGAGTGAGAAAATGGATAAAAAATCTCTAAAATCTGAAGAAAAAAACCTGAAAAAAGAGGACCAAATTCTAGAAAAAGATGCCCGAAAGGATGCAAAAAGA
>CAZKAU010000057.1:0-405 GCA_964551065.1 Candidatus Woesearchaeota archaeon
TGAAAATGAAGTCTCTGATGAGATAGATGAAGAGATTTATCTTTTTGAAATCAAAGAAACTGCGCGGATGTTTGAAGATTTTTTGGATGAAGCTTACGTTATTTTTTCTAAGAGAGAAAATAATTTTGTTGTTACAATTGTTACGACGAATCTTTCCAAGAAATTTCAGGAGCTTGTGGACAAAAATAAAATTGTAATATTAATGTCAGGAACATTGCATTCAGAAGATGTCTTAAGAGATGTATTTGGAATTTCAAATTTTAAGATAACATTATAGATATAACAAATTCAATGAACTACAGGTACTTTAACAAAACTATCGTCACATGAAACTAAAGAATTTAGTCGCAAATTCTACAGATTTTTAATCTGCCTTATTTTTCCGGGTTCTCATAAAATACATAT
>CAZKAU010000057.1:415-4037 GCA_964551065.1 Candidatus Woesearchaeota archaeon
ATTTCAAATTTTAAGATTATAGAGGCTGAGACTGTTCAACCAGGAACTATTGAAATTATGAAGACAGGGGCAGAATTTGATTGTAAGTATGAAAATTTTAGGAGTGGAAAATACTCCCGAAGAGATTATCTGGAAGTTCTTAACGAGTGTGTGAAGATTGCGAAAAAACCGACACTTGTTCATGTCAGTGCTTTTTCGGATTTGCCAGATGAATATGAGATAGAGCATTACAATCTAAATTATCTTCAGAATAGAGATGAAATGAGAGATCGACAAAGAGAGGATAAGCATGGGAGAGAAATTGAAGAATTTAAGGAAGGAAAAATAGATATTCTTTTCACAACTCGAGCTTCGAGAGGAGTTGATTTTCCAGGGGAACAGTGCAACAGCATTGTTTTTACAAAGTACCCTAATCCAAATCCAGAAGAGCCCTTTTGGAAAATTTTGAGACAGACAAACCCAAATCAATATTGGGAATTCTACAGAGATAAATCTAAAAGAGAATTGTTACAGAAGGTTTACCGAGGTGTAAGGTTCAAAGAAGACCATGTATACTTATTGAGCCCAGATGTAAGAGTACTTGACGCATTCAAAAATTCTTAATATGAAATACGAGATTCCGATTGAGGAAAATTTTTCAGATGAGGGGCTGGATGTTCTGGAGAAGGTAAGCAATAGCGATTTCGACTCCAAGGAACTTTCTGATTTGAAATTTGAAGTAGAAGAGCTTTCAAATGACGAAGAGATAAATGAACTTATTTCTTATGATTTAATAAAAGATAATTTAGAGTATAAGCTGGATTATCAAAAAGAGGGTGCTCTTAAGATTATAAGAGATTTGAATTGCACAGCGCTTCTTGCAGATGAAGTCGGTCTTGGAAAAACTATTACTACCGGAATGGTTATCAAGGAGTCCATAACAAGAGGTTTCGCAAAAACTGTTTTAATTTTAGTCCCTCCTTCTTTAGTAGATCAATGGCATGCAGAACTTAGAGAAAAATTTAATCTTGATTTCAAAATTATAAAAGATGAATCCAGCTGGGACGGAACCGAACTTGCAATAGCTTCAATTGACAAGGTCAAGGTATTCAATAAAAAACTTGGGAGGTTCAATCATTATAAGGCGCATCAAATCTCATGGGATTTATTAATTGTTGATGAAGGTCATAAATTAAAGGCTAGAAGGACTGTGAGGTGGCAATTTGTAGATAAACTGCAGAAAAAGAGATTTTTGATTTTAACTGCAACCCCTTTCCAAAATGACTTGATTGAATTGTATAATCTGCTTCATCTTCTAAAAAGAGGGCATCTTGGAACCATAAATGAGTTTAAGAAAAAGTTTCTGAATCGGGGAAATAAGAGATATCCTCTTAATCCAAAAGAATTGAGAAAAAAATTAGAAGAAATAATGGTAAGGAGAAAAAGAAGTCAAACAGGCATAAATTACAAAAAAAGGATACCCAAAATCATTCCGGTTTATTTGTCGCAAAAGGAAAAAGAAATTTATGATGAAACATGTGATTTGCTTAAAAGCGAATATTTTGCTGCAAATGGCGAATCTATAAATGGGAAGCTCATAATTTTTGCAATCCTTCCTAAGGTTACCAGTTCTTCAAAATCTGCGAAAGAATCTTTGAAAAGAATTGCGGATGATGAAAGATATCATCAAAAAACCAGAGATAAAGCCAGAAAAATTATAGAAGAATATGAATCGGTGGGGGTTGATTCAAAGATGAAGAAATTGGTAGAAATTGTTGAAAAAATAAAGAAAGAAGATCCTAAAGACCAAATATTGATTTACACGAGACATCCTTCTACACTAGAATATATTATAGAAAATCTAAAACATTTAAATTTGGAAATTGTGGAATTCACCGGAGGATTAGATAGGGAAGAAAGGACAAAGAGAGTTAACAAATTTAGAGGAGGTGCAGATATCCTGATTAGCACAGATACAGGCGCAGAAGGTTTGAATTTTCAATTTTGCAGGAATTTAATAAACTATGATTTGCCTTGGAACCCTATGTCTGTAGAGCAAAGAATTGGAAGGTTAGATAGAATCGGACAGAAGAAAGATATCAATATTTACAGTCTGGCAACAGCAGATACTCTTGAAGAGCATGTCGTGGATTTGATAATAAACAAGATGTGTTGTGTGGGTTTAGTCATAGGTGAATTGCCTCTAATTTTGTTTAATCTTGGTTTGGATTCTGAAAATCAAAATGGAATCAACAAAATTGAAGAAACTTTGATGAATTCATTCATAGACTCAAAGAATAATCTGAAATTATTTTCACAAGACATAAAAAAGATAGAAAGAATTTTGGAAGAAGGAATTAAAGATTATCGGGAAAATGAAAATGAAAATGAGGAATTTTTAGACAATGAATAATTTGATGGAATTTTTTTTGAAGTTCTTCAAGCAGATAAAATCAGAGGTAAAAGAAGAAGGAGATTGTCTTTTTGTTTCTTCAGTTCCGCAAGGTTTCGAGAAATTTTCTGGGAAGAAAGGCCCTTATAAGTTTTCGTTTGATAAGGAAAGAGAAGGGTATGAATTTGTTTCAAATAATCATTATTTAATAAAAACAATAAAAGATTTTTTGGAAGGCAGGGGAGAAACAACTTTACTAAAAGTCAAATTTGATATTAATCTTAAGGAGGAGTTGAAAAAAACAATTCCTTTCATGAACTCTGAAATAAAAAGCATTAACAAGATAGCACTAAATGATAAAATTGTTCAGTTTTCCTTTTCTACAACTTTTAGATATCTGAATGAATCTAAGGTTAAAATAAACAAGATTTTTCTCAGAGAAGGTAAAGTTATTGAAGATCCAAAGATACTTGATTTTTTTGAGGGGCATAAGAGGGATTTGGTTGATTTAGATATAGAAAAAGAGTATAGTGCTGCTAAGGAAGAGTTGAAAAAAGCTATTTCGCCTGATTTAGAAAAGATAAAGGAAGAGCTTAATGAAAAACTTTCTCAGGAAATTGAGAGAATTGAAAAATTGTACGAGGAACACTTATCTGAAACAAAAGAGAAAGAAGCAGCACTTCAAAAGCAAATTGAAAATAATAAAGATAATCCCGAGAAGAAAGAGAAGTTGGAGAAGAGCTTTGAGATTCTTAAGGAAGAAAACAGTGTTTCAAAGATTAAAGCAGAAAGAGAGGAATTCATACAAAAAGAGATTAAAAAATATGGTTTAAAAATTGATACTAAGTTGATAAATACAACAATCATTTATTTTCCCATTTATCAATTGAGCTTGACTCTGGAACTTGAAAAAGGTAATTTAAAAATTATAGAAATCGTCTATAGTCCTCTGGATAAAAAAATTTCTCCTTTATACTGTAAAAGCTGTGGTAAAGAATTGGAAGAGATAATCGTCTGTTCTTCAGGGCATTTGACTTGCAGGGAGTGTGGAGATAAATGTAATTCTTGTGACGGAATATACTGTAAAAGCTGTTCTACAAAAGAATGTAGTGAATGCCATAGGGTCACTTGTCAGAGATGTCAAAATACATGCAGTTCCTGCGGGAAAGTATTCTGCAATTTGCATATAAGAGAATCAAATGGAAGAAAAGTTTGCAAGATGTGCCAGAGTAAAGTTGGGCTGGCGAGATA
>CAZKAU010000058.1:0-3635 GCA_964551065.1 Candidatus Woesearchaeota archaeon
TTTTTGTTATTAGTAGACATTGTTTATTAAAATAAATTTTAAAATCAGAAAAAAGAAAAGAAGATGAATTGGTTTGATTCCATATTCATAGGTTTTGCTCAGGCACTTGCAATACTTCCGGGAGTTTCAAGAAGCGGTTCAACGATAACCGGCGGACTTTTCAGGGGTTTGAAGAAAGAGGAAGCTGTGAAGTTTTCGTTCTTCCTTGCAGTACCTGTAATCCTCGGGGCATCAATTTTGGAAGCAAAAAATCTGGTAATTCAAAATCTTAGTTATTCAATGTTGGCTTTGAGTTTTGTTGTGACGTTTCTTGTAAGTCTTGTTGCAATAAAGGTTCTTTTGAAGATCGTAAAAGGAAACAGGTTCTATATGTTTGGAATTTACAATTTCTTTGTCGGGCTAATAGTTCTGTGTTGGAGTCTGACGCGTTAATTCATAGAATTTATAAAATATGTTTGCTCATTTGGTTCGTAAAAGATGGTTACTTTTTTGCAAGTTTTAATAATGAGTGTAGTTCAGGGAATTACCGAATGGTTTCCATTGAGCAGCCAGGGACATATTATTTTTCTTAACAGTGTTTTTGGAATTCAAAAAATCCCCTTCGCCGCTTTTCTAAATCTTGCAGGAATTTTTGCAGCCTTGATTGTCTTTTGGAAAGATATTGTAAAATTGTTTGATTTTAGAGAGAAAGGTAATTTAAAATTCTGGGGATTGTTTTTGGTTACATTAATTCCTTACTTTGTTGTAGGATACTTCTTTGGAGATTGGCTTTTAGGATTTTTTAGCAATCCCTTCTATTGGGGAATAATGTTTATGATTAGCGGTGTGATTGTTTATTCCACGAAGTTTGCGAGACATAAAAGAGAGAAGTTCAATTTGTTCGATTCAATTGTGATAGGAGTTTCGCAGGCAATTGCTTTGCTTCCAGGGATTTCAAGAACAGGGACAACTGCGTCCGCAGGAATGCATCTTGGTTTAAAGAAAGAGGAGGCTGTGAGATTTTCATTCCTTCTGGCGATTCCAATTTTGCTTGTAACATCCATAATCCAGGCAAGAAATGTTGTTCTTACGCAAATAAACGCGCTTTGGCTAATTGTTTCTTTTGTAGTTGTTTTCATAGTTAGCGGATTTTCTATAGAGTTAGTTATGAGAATTACAGAAAAGGGAAAATTCCACTGGCTGGGAATTTACAATTTTTTGGTCGGACTTTTGCTGTTCCTTTTTGGATTGAAAGGAATATTAAATTGATCATATAAATTATTATAAGTTTAAAATCCAGCCTTCTTCTATGGCAGATGATATTGAAGGGAAAATTGTTGGCGGAAATTTCTTGGCTTATGGTGCAGTAACCTTGACATTAAGTGCTGTTAAAGGTTTTCTTGATGAAACCGGATTTAATTCATCCAATTATCTCTTTTTTACAGTTCCTGCAATTCATGCAATCATGGGTGTTTTTGATGGTGTTGGTATTGCAAAGAAGGGCAGACAAATAACCGGAAATTATCCTTATATTGCACAGGATATGCTTGAAGAATATCTTCAAGGTTCTGAAGGAAAGTTAAGGTCTGTTATAGGAGGATATATGGGTGGTTTTGGAGAAGGTCTAATGGGTGCTGTTGAAATGGGCGTTGGATACATTATCGGAAGATATCTGGGATATAAGTCCAAGAGTTCTTAAGAGGATTGGTTCTCTTTAAAACTTATTCACTGAGTCCTTAAAGAAAAACGCCTCAACCAGGACTCGAACCTGGATACCCTTACGGGTCAGCCTTTCCAGGGCTGTGCAATACCCTTATGCGATTGAGGCACAGAAATAACCAGAAGGGTTTGTTTATAAAATATTTGATGGGGGAAAGCTATTTAAGTGCATAACATGAAGGTTTTATATGGGAAAAGTAAGATATATTGAAATTGAAAAAATATTCACTCCTTCGCCTGACGATAGGCCTACCTTGGACAAGAAAACGCTAGATGCTTTTATGGGAATTGAAGATATTAAATTCATAAATTTTCTTTCGAAATATCCAATTTTAGCACAAGAGTATAAGGGTTCGTTTATAGCTGTTGGAATTTATGATGAAGATAAGGTTTATGTTGCAAACCAAAAAGGTTTGAGGGTCGTTCCAAGAGTTTATGCTCATCAATTTGCAAAGGCAGACCTTGACAGGGATTTCAAGACTTTTAAGAAAGTTACAGAAATGGAACCTGTTGAAAGAAAAGGTTATGAGAGAATAATGGAAGAGGATTAAGAGGACTTCATTCTAATCTTATCCAATTCAGAAATCATTTTTCCAATAACCTCTTCCTTTGAATCATAAATGTCAAATCTTGTGATTTCCGGAGGCTGGCTTCCGTTCATCTTTGAACCTTCTTCATAAAGTTCATTTATCCACCGGGAAGCATATCTTCGATTCACCATAAGCTGATAGGGTGCATCTTTTTCATAATCGTCAACAACTCTTCCATCAGTTCTCTGGGATTTCAGTTTTACATAATCATCAACAGTCCAATCTTCAGGACCTGTAACAACGAATATGTTTGTGGGAGGATTTCCAAATGCAACCCTGTGTCCAGGCAAATTCAGATAAGTATCTCTTGAAACTCCACCTGGAGATGCCTCTTCATCAAAAATCTGGTAGCATGCAGATTCTTCGCTTCTGCTTCTTATTATGATTTTTCCCGCTTCTCTGAGAGCTTTTCTGAATCTGAAAAATTCTTCACTGCGGTATGCCTGATGTGCATATGCTGCAGCTGCCTGATTTGACTTGTCGCCGTATTTTGAACGGAAAAGTTCAAAGGTTCTTACTGTTTGGCCTGAACCTCTTCCGGTGGGCTCATTCATAACCCAAACATCTGCTGACTCCGGATCGATAAATTCACTTATTTCATTTCGTACCATTGATGGAAAACGGAGCTTTTGCAAAAGTTTTGAAGCTTCCAGAATGAAATCCTCTTTCATTTCAGGAAAATAATCAGGGCAAGCCATAAATTCCTTAAGGCTTCCAAAATCATGGTTATAATTCCTGAATCTTTCCGCATGAAAAATTGCGTCAAGTTCCGTTCCGCTTATGTCTCTGACCCTTCTTCCGCTGTCCGCCAAATGTTTTGCAAGACCATTGACCTGTGTTGAAGTCCCACTGAAATCACAGCCCGAAATAACAAGGTCAATTCCTTTTTTCATTTTCTCTTTTTTCCTTTTTTATTTGTTTTGCAGAGTTTATAATTAATTATGATAATAGAAAATATATTTTGGAGCGGATATTTATTCTCCTCTTAATTTTTTTATTTTTGCCTGAAATGCGGGACCTTCTCTTGATTTTCCCCAGACAAAGTTTCCGCCCTCATCTTTTCCAAGCCAACCATGTCCTTTGAAATTTTCCAGATTGTTCGAATCAAATTCTGAATTGAAAGCTCCTATTTCCTGCATTATTTTTATGTCCTCTCTGCTTATGTTCATTCCTTCCATAGTATAATTATGAAGAGCTTCATTTGCAACAGGAGTATGCTTTTTATGAGCTTCGTCTACTTTTATTGCATACTCTCTTATTTCTTTCTGAGCATGAGAATGATTTCTTAGAGAAAGCATATGTCCTAGATTGTGGGTATCACCTGTTCTTGCCATCTTTGTATAAAAC
>CAZKAU010000059.1:0-3474 GCA_964551065.1 Candidatus Woesearchaeota archaeon
AAAAAGACTTCTAAGAAGAAAAAATAATTTTTCTTTTAATTTTTTTATAATTAATAATAATCTTTCTGTTTCTTCTTAAGGATTATGAAGAGTATCACTAGTGCTATTAATATTAGGATTATTGCAGCTATAGAGTAGGTTAATGCACTAAACATCTGTACTCCCAAAGGATATGTTCCTTTCAAGGTGTTTACCAAGCTATCTTCTTTTTCTCCAGAAAATACTGCTAGGTTTACATAAGGATTCTTTTGAATATCTGAATCAGAAAGTTCTTGTTTTATTTCCAGGTTTCTTGTTTTTCCTGCAGGGATTATTATTGCTCCTTGTGTTCCTAATGTTTGCGTGGAATAACCTATTTTCATGTCATATATCTGAGAACTTGCCCAACAATCTGCTTTGTTAGTATTTTTTACTTTTACAAAAATAGATTTGTCCTGTTTGTTGTACACTACTGATTTTATGCTGTCGTTTGTAAGAGGACATTTGTCAATTACTTCGATGATACTTATGTTGGTAGTGTTGGTTAAAGACAGTTCTAACCCGTCAGGGGTTTCTCCGTAGAGGGTATAAATTTCTGCAGTCATGTTTGTAGAAGGAGTTATGTTTAATGGGTAGCCTATTGTTTTATATTCTCCTGGAGATACAAAGATTGGGTCCAAATCTCCTGTTTTGGTTATTCCATCAGATGTTTTTACAGAGACTGTGCCTTTAATATAAATAGGTATATTTGAATTACTTCTATAAGTCACATCTAACATAGAATTGGCTTTGTTATAATCTACGCCGTGCAACTGAAGCTCCATATGGGGCGTTGGCACGGGGAATAAATCTAAACCTTCTACAGGGGCAACCCCTCCGGTTTGATCTCTTGCGTTTCTTGCGAACTTAACCATAACGCTTATTCCAGTATCTCTTCTAATGTTAGTTGCAGCTCCAACAAGATCATTTCCAATCAAGACACCAACTTTGATATTTGAAGTTTTAAGCCAATTACTTATTTGGCTTGGAACATTTTGTTGTCCTGTGAATAATACTGGTTCGGAACCTGCCATAACTTCTTTTTCTATGAATTCTCCATTTGTCAGAACGACTTGTTCCATAGGATGGATTGCAAGATATTTCTTTACAATCTCTACATTATCTGTGAATCTATCTCCATTGTTTATTACTTCCGGATTATATTTTGAAAGAACATCTCTAACAGAGGGATCCACATAACCATAAATCATAAGGGAATTTATGTTCCTGTTGCTTAGGAGAGAATCTATCTTGTAAATATTATTTGCATTTGCCAAGAAAACCCACGCGTTTGTTTGTATTGCATAAGGAGCAACCGCAAGAGCATTATATCCAAAAGAGTCTCCAACAACTATGAAATTAGTTATATTTGGAAGCTCGTTTATTAAATCCAAATTGAAGTCTGAACTTTTTTCTTCACTTGCATCAGAGAATCCTGACGATTTCAATTGACTGGCGTAGTTAAAGACATAGGGGTCGGAGGAGGAAGTTAAAACTCTTACATTATTTTGAGGTTCAATTTCTTTTGCTAAAATAGGTCCATCTGAAGTGCTGGTTAAAAAACTGTTTGGAAGCCCCTGCAGGTTGGAGAACAGAACACTGGAGTAAACATCAGTCCATTTTGCGGAATTTGAAATTACATAGGTATATGGGGCTGCATGCATTAATGGAACAAAAAGCAGAAATGCTATTACTAAACTTCCGAGAATAAATCCTCTTTTCATACTTAAATTTGAACTCCGAATATTTTTAAATTTTGGCATTTTATATTTCCCAATTACTCTTAAACATTTTATTGTAAATTTTTTCTTGGTCTTTCTTGGATAGTCTTTTGTAAGTAGATTTTATCTCTTGATATAACCTTCTTGCATCCTCTCCTCTTCCAGACATTTTTGCTTTATCATACTCTCTTACAAAACCAATTATATCTCTTCTATCTATCCCCTTTCTTATCTTCTCTAACTCGGGTCTTATATAAACTCTGAACCCTTTTGGAACTAATACAAATAATCCTCTTATTCTATGGTATTCTACCTTTGCAATTTCGGTATTGTCTTCTTCCTTTAGCGCTCTTCTTGCTTTATCTACACTATCCAGTACTCTCATAACATCTTCTTCTTTTTTCCATTTTACAAGATTAACTTCGAGTTTCAATTTTTTGCTTATTAAAAAGAGGAAAACCAGCCCCAAGATTATTGATGGATAAATCCAGAAGGAACCTTCTCCTGCAAGAGATCTCACTGAGAATCCTGTAAGCCCATTTCCAGTTACATCAAATAATTGGAAGAGCAGGGTATCTGCTTGTTTAACTAAATCAGAATTAACGGGGGTTGTGGTATAATAGATTATTTTTCCATCGGTGTTTTCAATGTCTTGGGTGGATAACTCGTAAAGACCGTCGCCTATCTTTTGAGCCTTTGTTATGAAGACTACATTTTTCATATCTGAAGGAAGGGCCTCGATTACTGTTCCATAACTATTATTTGTTATTTTTACTGTTTTTGTAATTAAGGTTATGTCTTCAGTTCTATTTGCATATTTTATGGACACATCTCTTGCATTTGTGGAAACCGAAATATATTTTTGGACTTCTTGATTCATCTTGGCTAGATTAGCGATGTCTCTGCTTGTTACAGGGATACTGTTATTTGCAGCGTAAGCCTTTACGATTCCTTCCATGTTTTGGCTCATGCTGTTCTTTGTGAATTGTTCCTGGTTAGTTACTCTTATGTCCAGAGGAATGTTGTTAGTGATGGAATCTAGGAGGTCTTGGTTTTCTTGTATTCTCTTTTGTTTTGTTGCATTGTCTGTTATATAGTTTATATTTCCCCCGAAGAATTGGTCTATGTTTATGAGTTGTCTTTGGAAGGTTACTCTGGTGGTATTCCAAATTCCCAGATCTTCCATTGCTTGGATATCTTCAAAACTATAATCTTTTGAAGTGAAATTGTTTAATTCAGCAGTAGCTAATTCAACTTGAGGTTTTTGACTGTAATTTGAATGGTAGGTGGTATTTGTAAAGGAAACTGTGAAATATTTTGGAGACCAGCTTCCACCGATTAAATTGTCTGAGCTATCTGTACAGTTAACATACCATCTCCAACCACCTTCTACAAATTGAGCCATTTGTAAATCTACTTGGTTGTTTGACGTGGATGTCCAGTTATAGACATAGTCTGGAGGGTATGTTGAATTTTGTTGTGGTCCTTCAAAAGACAAGTTACAATATTTTATTCCAGAAACATCTCCCTTTAATTTATAAGAGAAGGTTTCATTTTCCCCAATGACTTCATTGTTTGCAGGACTAATCATTTCTATTGAGGGTGCTTGGCTTTCTTGAGGCTGGATAGATATCGGCTTTTCAAAATAGACCGTTTCGTTTCCATTGATTTTGAATCTTACTCTTATGGTGTATGTTCCAGGAGAAGTGTAGTTGTGTATGAATGTGTCGGATAT
>CAZKAU010000060.1:0-3430 GCA_964551065.1 Candidatus Woesearchaeota archaeon
GGTCTTTTTTCGGAGAAATTTGTAAGAATAATTTGGATAAGAATAAATGACTGTGGCGAATTGCAGAAAGCAATTGATGAGGCTCTTGGGGATTTGTTTCCTCCTGAAACAAGGTTTATGTCTCATTTGACAATCGCAAGAGTAAAAGGAGTTAAGAATAAGGAAGAATTTCTAAAGAAAATGAAGGCAATAAAAGTAGAGCCTTTGAAATTAATGGTTAGCGGTTTTGAACTTAAGGAATCTATACTTGGAGGAAGTGATCCTGAATATAAAACCGTAGAAGAATTTCATCTTAGCGAGTGAAATATAACATAAAAATATTTCTTTCTTTTATATAACTTCTGTTCCAGAAAAAATATTTTGCAGTAAAATTATCTTTTTAACTGGTAATTCATGAACTGTATTTTAATGGATCAATTAAAAGATTTTGTTGAAAGATTTATTGAGATATATTCAGATTCCATCCTTTCTGTTTTTGATTCTTATTCTAAATATACGGGATTTATGAATTATGAAAATTTGTATACTTCTACTTCTAAAAAAGTGTCTGAACATGTGGATATGACTACAAAAGACATACAATATTTTGATCACCCTTTTCATCGGGTATTGTTTAATTCTGAAAATCCCATTTTAAATTATGGTTCTATTAAAGGGGTTACAAGGATAAGAACGGTTGATAAATCAGAATTGGCAAAGGCCGTTTCTGAATCTCATTCAGATTATCTTCTTGAGCGATTTAAAATTAGATTTAATGGAAACATACCTTCTATTAAAGGTTATATCCCCCATTCACATTAATAATTATCTTCTATAATCTTTTTTACAGCTTCAGCTTTTTTTCCGATTACAGATTCCAATTCTTCTTGAGATGCATTGAAAATGTTTTTTAGAGACTTAAAATGTTCAAGAAGTTTTTTTGCAGACTTTGGACCTATTCCCGGGAAGCCTTCTATTATGAACTGCATTCTCTCTTTGCTATTGAAAGATTTTTTTGAAACGTTTAAGGATAACTCTTTTTCTTTTCTTTTTGCAAGAACTGAAATGAATTTTGCGGTGTCTTCCACGTCTTTTGTAAAAAGTATGGGAGTTTTATATTTCAGAAGAATTGAAATTAAAAATCCCCTGATTGCATTTGGATGCATTCCTCCGTCAAGAAATCTTGCCTCAGAATACAATTCCTGTTCGTCAATTCCCTCAATTAAAAGAATTCTATTCTTGTATTTTTGCATACTTTCCAGCTGTCCAATCAGTCTTTTATTAATCATTGAAGAAATAAAATCTGAAACAGTTTTTCTTTCAATTGCAACATCATTCACAATGTAATCTGCGACTTTCAATTCACGAACTTCGACTTCTAAATCTAATTTCACAAGAGAAGAATAGACCAGGGAATTTTTTTCTCGGTAATCCATTACCACTCTTCCTAACTTTTTTTCTTTCTCAGGTTTTCTTGATTTCGAAAAAATGTTTAAGATTTCTTTCATAAAATTAAATGGGATGTTGGTTTAAAAGAATTATTAATATTATTTCTTTTCCTGAACTCCATTCGCTCTGCTTTCTTCAAGACCTAAATTTGAAATTTCCATGAAATCTGCTTTTCCAGTTAAACCATTGATGTTTCTTGCTCCGATATAGGTCATTCCCGAGGCTAAACTTCCGGTGAATTTTTTCACTATTGGTTCTAGAGGACCTTTATAGTCTATAACTGTTTTTTCTCCTTCCACGCTTATGATTTCATTGTCTTGCGATTTGTCTAACTGTTTTTTCTTCAGGCTTACATCGTAACTAGCAGAGCCTCGATATAGTTTCACTTTCTTTCCATTTTGTTCTGTTATTTCTCCAGGTGATTCATCAGTTCCTGCAAAGATAAATCCAATCATAACAGTATCTGCTCCAGCTCCAAGGGCTTTTACAACATCTGCGGGTTTTTTTATTCCACCGTCTGCACAGATGGGGATTTCACCTTTTGTTGCTTCATAAACATCCATTATGGCAGTTATTTGGGGTACTCCTGCTCCGGTCATCAAACGGGTTGTGCACATTGAACCCGGACCGATTCCCACTTTTACTGCATCCGCTCCCTTACTTAGGAAATATTCTGCAGCATCTTTTGTTGCAATGTTTCCGGCCATTATATCGACTTTAGGATATGTTTGCTTTAGATAATCCAAGGTTTTTCCCGCGTATTTTGAATGTCCATGAGCTATGTCAATTACAAGAATGTCGACACCTGCTTCAACAAGTGCTTTTGCTCGTTCCTGTACATCTTTAACTCCAATGGATGCAGCAGTCAACAAGTTTTCCGCTTTTACTTTCCTAACCTCTTCCGCTTCTTCTTCAATGGTCATGAATCTATGAATAACTCCTAAACCCCCAAGTTTCCCAAGAGCTATTGCCATTCTAGATTCACAGATAGTGTCCATGTTTGCAGCAATTAAAGGAATGTCGATGTAATGATTTCGCGTTACTTTTGTTCGAAGATTGACTTCTTTTCTAGAAAGAATTTTATTATATTTGGGAAGAATGAGAACATCATCAAATGAAAATCCTTTGCCAATGATACGCGCCATACATTTGTACTAAATAGTCTTCAAAGTTATAAACATTTGTGTAATTTTCGGAGTTACACCTGTTTTTCTTTACAATAATTAATATAAATTGTTTAGGGTCTTATAGATAATGAGAATGGGTTTCTTTTATGATTTCGATTTAACTCTTTCAGAGGAATTCCAACAGTTTCCTGTTTTTCGCGCTTTCAAAGATGAACTTAAGAAAAAATATGGAATAGACTCTCCTGAGCAATATTGGAGTGTCTGCAGGGGAAGCGATGTGGGTGTGAATTGGATGGGGCAATTTCTTGTTGATTCTAAAGAACTTTTTGGAGGTTTAACAAACGAACAAATGATTAGTGAATTTGCACCACATGTTAAGCTTGCTCCAGGTCTGCCTTCTTGGTTTGAGAGACTTAATGATAAAGCATTATCTTTGGGAGTTGAAGTTGAAAATCATGTAATTACTGCAGGAGCAGTTCCTCTGGTTCAAGGGAGTTCTATTTTTCCTTATCTAACTTCTTTAATTGGAGGAGAATTTCTGGATAATGAAAAGGGAATTTACAAAATAAATTCTGTTGTCGAACCTTTCAGGAAAGTTGAACATTTTAAAAGAATCTGTAAGGGAGATGACCTTTACAAGGATTTGGCAATGGAAGATTATCATATTAATTATCGTAACGCTTTTTATTTTGGAGATGGACAATCAGATAAGGATTTGTTTAGATATCTAAATCAGAGGGGAGGAATATCTGTTGGCGTTTATGAAAAAGGAAATGAGGGCTCTTTTGAAAAGGCAGTATCAGTTCTTTGTTCAGAAAATCCTTTCAATTATCAAGTAAAATTTATAATTCCTATAGATTACAGGTAAGTTTCTG
>CAZKAU010000061.1:0-3384 GCA_964551065.1 Candidatus Woesearchaeota archaeon
ACGAGAATTACAAATGGGTGTTCCTACATACCTCATACCTTAACGTGTAGTATGTTCGTAATTAAGGCACTCATTTTAGATTAGTAAGACACCAGATTGTAGGTATTTAAATGTTTTGTTTTCCTCGGTAAAAGTACCTATATTCGAGGGTAAAATGACTTCAAATTCACTAATTTTATATATTTCAAAATCATAGATTTAATATGGATCCTACAAGGATGCAGGAAATACAGGAAACTGGAGAATTTGCGGAAGTTCTTGGAAAGATTATTTCAGGAAAACCAGGATACATGCCGGTAATCGAAAAAAAGCCAGAAGTAAAAAGATGCCGAAACTGCGGCGAAATCCTTTTAATCAACAATCAAAAATTCTGCCACGAATGCGGAGCAAAAATTATACCCTTGGAGATTGAAGGTTAAGAAAAATGTCATTAAAAGAATATTCCAAAAAAAGAAATCTAAAAGAATCCCCTGAACCAAAATCAGAAATTGCAAAATCAAAATCTTCAGCAAAAAAATTAATCTATACAATTCAGGAACATCACGCTTCTCATTTACATTGGGATTTAAGATTGGAAGAAGGAGGAGTTCTAAAATCATGGGCAATTCCTAAAGAACCTCCAAAAGAAACTGGAACAAAAAGATTAGCAGTTCAGGTCGAAGACCATCCTCTAGAGTATGCAAAATTTCACGGAATTATTCCTGAAGGAAATTATGGAGCTGGAGAAGTAAAAATCTGGGATTCAGGAAACTATGAAATCTTAGAAAAAAATCCAAAGTCAATGAAGATAAAAATCCACGGAAAAAAGCTCGATGGGGATTATGCTCTTGTAAAAACAAATTTTGGTCCAAAGAAAAACGGCTGGTTATTTTTTAAAACAGAATAATTAAACACCAAATCTTGCGCCGGCTCTTGCCTTCCTCTTAGCTTCCTGCTCTGAACTTCCTTGGTCATTTCCAATCCACCAGTCGATTCCTGGGAGGTCTTTGTAAGTCTCAAGGTCATGTGCTTCACAATAACCTTTTGCTAAAAGATAGAATATTATTCCTAGGCTCTTTGCACTCTTATTATTTCCAATTATTATTTCATCCGCACCCTTTGAGAAATTGTTTGTATCACAAACCATCAAAACTTTCTTTCCTACCATTTTTGTATCCTTCAAGGCATTCTTATCAACCCATGAATCACAAACAATGGTCAATTCATTTTCGAAGAAATCTGTAAGTCTTGAATTTGTCAAAACTCCGGCAGGATATTTCTTTGTGAAAACTCTTATCCCAGTAATCTCTGAGAATTTCTCGGCAGCTCTCCATCCGGCTTGTCTTTTGCAAACCAGGATAATTTCATTTGGCTGGAATTGTGAAAGATACTTTATTCCGTTCTTCAATTTTTCATCAATCAAGTCTGTATTGAAAATCGCTAAACCGTCAGCCCTTCTTCTGTAAACGAAAGGCCTCATGTCAGGTGTAACAACTTTTGTTCCAATGTAAATACCGGCATTAATATAATCTTCAAGAGGAACAAGCATATCTGTCTTCTTCTCCCCCTTAACCTGCTCTTTCAATTCTTCAGTATTAATCTCAACATCTGCAGCAAGCTTCTTAGCCTTCTCCATCAATTTTCTCTTTTTCTCTTCAATATCTGAAATAGTCTTAACATCGGTAGACTCTTTTTCAGCTTTCTTGGCATCAAATTTCTCTTCTTCTTTTTCAGCAAGAGCTTCTTCTTTCTCTGCCGCTTTCTTAGAAACTTTACCTTTTTTCTGAATATCCTTAACAACTTCATTCTCAAGCTTTTCTCCAGCTTCTTCTATCTCTTCAGCGAGTTTCTCTTCCTTCTCAGCAACATTCTTGGAAACTCCGCCTTTCTCAATATCCTTTTCTATTTTCTCTTTAAGTTCTTTCTTAGCTGCCATTGAATTTCAGATGAATTTTAGTTTTTAAAGTTTTACTTCTTAGGAAATTAGAATTATTTTTTCAAACTTTTATAAATTTGAATCATTCTTTTGATTTTGACTTCTCTTTCTTTCCCAGTAATACCACATTTCATAAAATCAGCCCCAAAACCAAATGCCAAATCGGCAAGAATGCTTTCATCAGTTTCTCCACTTCTGTGGGAAAAGATCATCTTAATATCCTCATCTTTGGCTAATTTTACAACTCTTTTAACTTCTGACAAAAATCCAATTTGATTGGGTTTCACAATAAGAGCATTGATGCTTTTTTCATCAATCGCTTTTTTCAACCTCTTGTAGTTTGTCGTCGTTAAATCATCTCCAACAATAAGAGTGTCAGGAAAATTTTTGTGAAGCTTTGCAAAATTCTTGAAGTCTTCCTCATCAAAAGGATCTTCAACATAGAAAAGTTTGTAATTTTTTATCATATTTGAAACGTAAAAATACTGTTCTTCGTCATCTCTCTTAAAGATTGGATTTTTGTAAATATACTTCTTCCTCTGAAAAAAAGTAGAGGATGCAACATCTGTTCCAAAGGGCATCTTTAATTGTTCAAGTACATCAAAAACTTCTTTATCAGTTAAAGAATTCATCCAGGCATTCTCATCATTTTTCTTTCCCTTGAAATTTTTGTCAAACTTCTTAAGAATTTCACCTGCCCTAGCTTTCCCTTCTTTCAGCATATTGAAAGCTTCTTCAACATTTTTCGTATCCGGAATAAGAAGAAATTCCTGGAAATCTGGTTTTCTCCCTTCCATTGTTGAATGCTCTCCTCCTCCAATACAGTTTCCCACAAATCTTGGAAACTTATCAGCTTCAGGATTTATTAACTGCCAAATTTCTTTTTTCTGTTCTTTTGCAAGAGCTTTCAAAATAGCAGATTCAAAGGCAAAAGTGGTATTCCCTCCAACATGCCCGTCGACAATATCTTCAATTCTCCTTAAATCATCAAATTTATCGATTTTCTCATTAGAAAAATATCCACTGAATTTTTGCAGAGTTTCAATATCATTTTCAAGAGTATTTTTGTAAGGTTTAGCTTCATGTTTCCCTCTGGATTTTCCCATAGGGGCTGAAGCAGAAAAATCTCCGACATTAGTTTTTATAGAAACTAAAATTGTGCCCTCTTTTCTTGAGTCCAGAATTTTCTTTCCAGAAACTGATTGAACTACAACCATGCAAAATAAAAATTAGCGCGGTTTAAATAAGTTTAGATTGTAAAATTATTCTTCTCTGGAATCAGAGCTTCCTTCATCTTCTTCCATTTCATCATCTGGATTTGCAAGCTCCATCATTTCTCCTTCCTTCTCCATCTCTTCCTCTACCTCTTCTTCAGCTTCTTCAACCTTCTTATCACTGATTTGCTGATCTTTCGTTCTCTTAAGTTTGTCTTCTCTCTTTAATGGAAGAGGCTTGTTAACTTCAATTGG
>CAZKAU010000062.1:0-3176 GCA_964551065.1 Candidatus Woesearchaeota archaeon
TGGTCCCCGTGCTTCTCTGCTGAACTCAAAATCCATAAAAGAATCTGCACTTATTCCGGATTGTTTCCTGAATTTCTCTTTTGCCATTTTATCATAAATTAATCTAAGATTGATCTAAAAGTTTCTCTAACTGTTTGGTAACCTCTTCCGTCTTCTGAATTTATTGGGTCTCCGCTTCTTAAACTCTTGTAGGTATTTTCTCCTCTAACAGTTGTTTGCTGAACCGGGCCGTAGCCTGGAACATTCAGTTCGATAACTCTTGGAGTGTTATACTGATATGCAGCTATTCCTCCCAAAATTCCTGCTCCAACTAAAGTCCCAACAATAAGCTTCTTTCTCAATCCACTTGTTTTGTTAACTCTTTTAGCAACTTTCTGGTTAGCTAATATTTTGCTTTCTTTTTCCATAAAAAATAGAGCAGTTTTTACTTTATAAATCTTACTATTTGTTGTAACTATTCAGTAGTATAAATACTAAAAGATTTTAAGAGCCAATAGTTAAATTCTTTTGTAAATAGAACAATAATTCTTATAAAGAGATATTAACTCTCCTTGAAATGGAAGATATCTACAACAATGAGAGGTCAATAAGAGATATTGACCGTGAATTGGAAGAACTCATTAAGAAACAAACTGCAAAAATAAAAGTCATTGGTGTTGGAGGAGGTGGAAATAATTCTCTTAACAGAATGAAGGAAATAGGGATAAGGGGAGGAGAACTCATTGCAGTAAATACTGATGCTCAGGACTTGCTTTATACAAATGCAGACCAGAAAATATTAATCGGAAAGGAATTGACTCAAGGCTTGGGGGCAGGAAGCAATCCGAGAATAGGTGAAGAGTCTGCAAAAGAGTCCGAATCTGAAATCAAAAAAAAGATTGCAGGCTCTGATATGATCTTTATTACATGTGGTCTTGGAGGTGGAACTGGAACCGGAGCTGCTCCGGTAATCGCAGGGCTTGCAAAAAAACAAGGAGCCTTAACAATAGGGGTTGTAACCTTGCCATTTACAATTGAAGGAGCTAAAAGAATTGAAAATGCAATGAATGGTCTTGAAAGAATGGAAGCGGTCGTCGACACACTAATAATAATCCCAAATGATAAACTTCTTGAGTTAGCTCCTGAATTGCCATTGCATACGGCCTTCAAGATTGCAGATGAAATTCTTACCAACGCAGTTAAGGGAGTTACCGAACTTGTAACAACAACAGGTCTTGTAAACTTAGATTTCGCAGATATCAAGGCAGTTATGTCTAATGGAGGAGTTTCACTTATAGGATTAGGCGAAGCAGATTCCGGAAAACGTTCTGAGGAAGCTGTTGAGAAAGCAATAAACAATCCGCTTCTAGACGTAGATATCTCAAATGCTTCTGGGGCCCTAGTAAATATCATTGGAGGACCAAGTATGTCTCTGGATGAATGTAAAAAAATAATTCAAACAGTAGGAGACAAATTAAGCCCTCAAGCTAAGATGATTTGGGGAGCACAAATATCTGAAGATATGGATAAAGCAATTCGTGTTTTACTTATAGTTACTGGAGTAAAGAGTTCACAAATTGTGGGCCACGGTGAGTCCGAGGAAACATTAAGACATCGTGATATTGAAGAAGAACTTGGAATCGAGTTTGTTGAATAATACTTGAATATATACTCTGAATCAAATATATCCTTTTAAGTAGCAGGTGTTTGTCTAAATTAATCATTACGGGAGAAGATGAAAAAAAGAACAAATCTTATCTTGGCGCCACTGTTACTGACAGCAGGAAGTTTATTCCTAGCCCAACCCACAGAAGCTAAAGCCCAGGACATAAAGCCTTATGTAGGTGTAGGGGTTTCAACATTTTTACCTATGAATAGCGATTTCAATCAAGTTTTTTCAAACCTGCTTGGTGCAAGAGCAGAGTTGGGTTTGAAGACTCCTTCAGGAAGACTGAATGTTAATCTCGAAGGAGAATACAGTGTAACTGGAAGACCCTTGACACAGAATAACACTATTTATTCAAGTACGACTATTTCGGGAGTCTCTGTAGGCGTGGAAGGGCTAGCATATCTTACAAAATCAAATCCTAAGATTTATCTTGGAGGAGGTTTAGGATACACTACCTTTACAGAGAATATTTCTCAAAATCCCGGCATTGTTCCTGCTTACAGAACAAAAGCTAGTGCTCCAAAGATAAAAGGAGTTCTTGGACTGGAAGGAACTTTAGCTGATTCCTTGTCTGGATTTATCCAAGTGGAGGAGAGTTATGCACCTTCCTCACAAGATACAGGAATATTTGCAGGAAATAAGCCTAATCTGGGCGGGACAACGATCAGAGCAGGACTAAGAATTGACCTTTAATTATGTCTCTTGTCAATAAATCATTTCTGAGGGCTCATTAGAACAAGGCATTTTTGATGAAAGAACGCTCAAGAAATCTCAACAGAATAATTTTAAAAACCACACTTCTCTAGTTTCATTATGGCAATAAAGGATTTACCCCAAAACACTAAATCGTTCTACATAAAATGTAGAAGGGTTTGGCAGGTTTTAAGAAAACCAACAAAGGAAGAATTCAATGCGACTGCAAAAATTTCTGCAATAAGTATAATTATTCTGGGGCTTGCAGGTTTTTTGATTTCCTGGATAGTTTCAAGCTTATTTAGATAATCTCTAGTTGCTAAAATTATAAAAACACCTCATTCTAATATAGGTTATAATGGGTCGTCTTAAAAAGACACTTGGAAGGTTGGTTTGTTCAGGACTTGTCGCCGCAGTTCTGGCGGGATGTTCCCCTCCTTTTAAGGATACATTTAACAATTCTTTTAAGAAAGCTCCGGGAGAATTATCTGTTCATACTAAGGTTCTTTCTGAAAATGAATTAAAGGAAATATCTTCCTTTAAGGACAACGAAATTGATTTTTCTAAACCGGTGGATTTATCCAAAGATGATATCATAGGAGGAGGAATAAGTGAAAAAACCCCTTATGGGTTCCTGAGGAAGGTATCTAAGGTTTCTCAAGACAAGAAGAAAGTCTACACGGAGCAAGCTACTCTCGAAGAGGCCGTCAAAGAAGCGTCTTTCGAAATGGAGACGTCTCCTCCTGATGGGCCATATACTGTGGTGACTTCCGAAGGGAACCAAAATCTTATTCACCATCATGATTCCTTGAACGTTTCCCTAAAAAATGAAAAA
>CAZKAU010000063.1:0-3144 GCA_964551065.1 Candidatus Woesearchaeota archaeon
ACATTTATTTGGAATATTTGTGTTGAGAGATGTGGAACTATCCAAGATACTCGGTCATATTTTCCATCCCCGTTTGTATCATAGAATTTGTTGGGCACGATAGACTTGTTTTCATTTTTCCAATAGATGCTTACAGAATCTTTTTGTGAAGGAGAGATCTCAGGAATATCGGAGTAGACAGTTAGAGGATCTGTTACATGAATTGGGCTTGATACTATAACTTCTTTTGAAGAATCATTCTGTTTTATCTCTTTCTTGTTTATGTTGTTTATATTGAATGATGCAGGCAAATTCCCCTCAACCTGGACCTCATTATCTTTTGTAAGCATTACCTTAACTTTTGTTTCATTTTCGGAATTGTTCTTGGGAAAGGGGGTATTTCTGGTTTCAAGCGGAACATATGTTGCTTCGGAAGTCTGAATTGTTGAAACTCCGCTTCTGTTGTCTATAGAGTTATTTTTAGGGTTACTTATTTTAGTAGAATTTGTTTCATTTACTGTTTGATTTTGAGAAACTTTTGTTTCGTTTATGGTTTTTTCTGAAATGTTCTGTGCGGGAGTTGGATCTGTTTCGTTGGATAAATTGGCATCAGAAATATTTTTTGGAACAGTTGTTATATTTTCCAAGGGAACTAACATTGTTCCAGGGTTTCCGGAATAATTTTCTGCGATTGGGTTATTTTCGGTGCTATTTTTTGATGTTGTGTTCACATAAGTCTGATTTGCAGCCGCAATCAGTCCTAAAAGTATGACAAATACAGCAATTACTGAAAGAATTTTTTGACCTCTTTTATTTTTCATTTTTACTCCTTGAGACTTTTTTCTTAGTTAAATAGCCTTCATTGTAGAGCCAGAGGGTTATAATTTTTCCGATTACATCTTGTTCATTGCTTCCGATAACGCCAATGAATCTTTGAAGAATTTCTCTTTGTTCCGTCGTAATTGTTCCCTTTATAACTGTTGTTTCCGCTTTTGGTTTATCAAGCCCTGTTTTGGTACTTTTTTGGGATTTACGAGGCATGCAATAGGTACTATTTAGGACTTTAAAAATCTTTGCCCCTTTTTCTCTCGACGAGAAAATTAAAAATATCAAAAAATTAGTTTTTTCATTTTTGAGTAAATAGAAAAGTATTTAAAATAAAACATATATCACAATATAACAAATAGAAAAATGGCATTCTTAGATTTCTTAAAAAAGAAAGAGGTTCCTGATGAACTCCCTGATTTGGCTACAGATGAGTTAGAGAAGAATCTTCAAAAAGAGTCTGGAGGCTCAGCAGATCCTATGCCTGAGACTGAAAGTGATTTTCCCGATAAGGTTCCTGATAGAAAAGAGATAAAAGAGGTTCTTGAGAAAAAGGCCCCTGCGAAGAGTGCGAATGAGTTTGGATATTCTTCAGATAAAAAAGATGATAAAGATACCTATGCAAGCCAAGTAAAGAAGGTTGTTCTTGATGCTAGCGGAGATAACGATAGGAGTTTCTTCAGTGAACTTCAAAAAGATTTGCATGAGAGCCTTACAGATACAGATAAGATGGAATCTCTTTACAACAGAAGGTTTGTTACAAAGGATATTCTCTCAGATATGAGAAATTATTGGGAAGAGCAAAAAAATACCACTATCCTTAATAATCTTGCAGAAGATATGAAAGAGAGGATTAATGAGAAGACAGAGCATCTCCAGGAACTTGAAAAAGATTGGCAAAGCATCTATTTTGAACTTGCACAGAAAGAGGATGAAATGAAGGAGGAAGAGGAAGAATTAAAAAACATGCTTGCTGACTTTATGAGTATCTATAAGAAAAAACAGAGGAAACCTGTAAAGAACAATGCATCACAAAAAAAGTCAAGGGAAAAAGAGCACAAATAAATTTTTATTAAAGATAGTTATAATCCTCCTTGCAATTTTTTTAACCGCCCTTCTTGTTTTATTGTCTTTTGAGTTTGGAATTGCCCATTCTATTGAATATATGTTTCATAAGCCTCAGCCAATTGTAATCCAAGGAGAGTGTTATGCAGCATTCAATAGCATAATTTATCAAATTAGTAACGATGCTGATTGTCAGAAGCAGTGTGCAGATGAATGTTGGGTAAGAAAAAAGACATATCTTGATTCAGAATTTATTTCAGATCCAAGCTCCTGTAATCTTTGCAATTGTTACTGCAAATAATTAAGATGGAAGATGTTGACGAAATAGAAGATTTCTATGGGAAACAAGTGGAAGATTTGGATAAAGAATTTATTGAAAAAACAAAGGGCTCTAAAGACATAGCAGCACTTGAAAAAGAATACAAGGATAAGCTATTAAATATAAAACAAGATTATGAAAAGAAGATTTCTTCCTTTCTGAAAAGCCATAAATCTTTTGGTCTTGAGAAGGAAGAGCCTCAGAAAAAAGAAGAAGAGGAAGAAAGCGATGCTCTGGACATGAGTAAACCTTTCAGACCTAAGGGAGTAAGTTTAAAACTTACAAGGAAAGATTTTATTAATGAAAAGTGGGATTTGTTTAAATTTAATAATCATATAAGGACAAAAGATTTTTTCAATAAAGTTATTCCTAATCCAGTGCAAATTTTCGGAATAAAAATTAGATTTTTTACTAAGAGATTTTTCAAAGCTCTTGGAAATTGGATTTCGAAGAAGGCTTCTAAGACAGGTGCTAAGTTGTCTGAGGCATTTGATTCTTCTAAGACCGCTATTAAGAATTTCATGGATAAAATAAATAAGATAACTGCTAAGATTAAGGATATTCAAAAGAAGTTTTCTGAGAATATAGAGAAAAAGAAGAAAGAAAAAGAGCAAAAAAAAGAAGAGGAAGAAGAGAAGAAAAAAGAGCAGGAGAAATCAAAAACTGAAAGTAATGCTCAACAACCTGCAGAAGATGCAAATAAGCCTGCAACCTCCGCAACGCCAGCAACGCCTTCGACCCCAGCTCAACCTGCAGCAGCACCTGCAACTCCGGCTGCATCGACAACACCTTCTGCGCCAGCTGCACCCGGAACTACACCGGCTCAACCTGCAACAACGGCTCCTGCAGATGCAAATGCTGCTCCTGCAAAAACACCAGCCAAGAAATCAACAGGCAAAAAATCTTCCGGAAAGAAAACAACCAAGAAAAAGACAGCAAAAAAGCCTGCAAGGAAA
>CAZKAU010000064.1:0-2929 GCA_964551065.1 Candidatus Woesearchaeota archaeon
AGCAGAAACGGAAACAGTTTACTGTAAAAACGACCAAACAGGGACAAAAGTAGCAGATAGTTATTGTGATGCTCAACCCAAACCTCCAGGAACAAGATATCCTATATGTAAATGGAAATATGACAACACTGGATGTAAACTGGTTTTCACAACAGGCCATAAATGTAGTGATACTCAATACACTTATTGTGATCTGGGTATTGATTCTTCTTCGATAGGATCAACAGATTGGTGCTGGGAAACAGGATATTATTGTGATTATTATAACCTTAAGCGTACAACTCATGATATGACCTGTCAAATACAAGCCTATACCACTTACTGTTCTAATATCGGATCTTATGATGTAGCAACCAATAATGTAGTACAAACAGCCCATTGGTGTATCAGTTAAAAAAGATAGACTTTTCCTTATGCAAAAAAACATATAAAGACCATTCCTATTAAAGTCTCATGGCAATGATTGGTCTTGAAATTCATGGATACTTGGATACAAAAGAAAAATTATTCTGCAATTGCAAATCAATTCATGGAGCAAAATTAACCTCTCCAAACAAACACATTTGTCCGATTTGTACTAGCCAACCAGGATGCAAACCAATGCTGCCAAATAAAGAAGCAATGGATAAAGCCATTGAAACTGCTTTAATTCTCGGATGCAAAATAAACAAAGAATTGGTTTGGCAAAGAAAACATTACGACTGGGCAGACCTTCCAAAAGGATACCAGAATACTCTTTCAGGACCTCATGCCTCTCCTGTTGGAATTGATGGAAAATTCTTAGGAATAAGAATACGTGAAGCTCATCTTGAAGAAGATCCTGCAGCCTGGAATCCTAAAACTGGAGAAATAGATTACAATAAATCTGGAAGCCCCTTGATTGAAATTGTCACCGAACCCGATTTCAAAACTTCTGAAGAAGTTTACGATTGGCTAAAACAATTAATTCTTACATTAGGTTACATAAAGACATTAGATAAAAGTCTGGGATTAAAAGCGGATGTAAATGTTTCAATTCCTGAATTAAAGGGTGAAAGAATTGAAGTTAAAAATGTTAATAGTCTCACAAACATAAAATCCGCAATAGAATATGAAATCAAAAGACAACAAAAGCAAGGGGAATTGCCAAAGAAAAAAGAAACACGAATGTTTGATGAATCTAAAGGAATCACAAAAAAAATGCGTGAAAAAGAAACTGAACAGGATTACAAATTCATATCTGACCCGGACTTGCCTTCAGTGCAAATAAAAGCCTCAAGAATTTCTGCAATAAAGAAGGCCCTTCCGGAAACTCCTCAAGAAAAATTGCAGAAGTTAATAAAGAAATTCCATCTTGATGAAAAATATGCTTCAATTCTTACTCAAAAGATAGAAATTGCAGAATTCTTCGAAAAGGTTATAGAAAAAATAGAACCAAACTTTGCAGCCCCTTGGGTTACAATAGAACTGCAAAGAGCATTGAATCATGAAAAACTTTCATTGGATTCCGAAAATGTAAATATCAAACCCGAACATTTTGTAGAACTATTAAAATTGCTTAAGGATAATAAGATAACCGAAGAGCAAGCAAAGAAAACCATAAACAAATTTGTTCCTGAATCATTCAATCCAAAAGATGAATTTAAAGGAAAAGAAAAAATCTCTGATGAAAGCGAAATTGAAAAAATAATTTCCAAGGTAATTGCCTCAAATGATAAAGCCACAAAGGATTACAAATCTGGAAGCGCTGCAGCACTAAACTTCCTTATGGGACAGGCAATGAAAGAATCAAAAGGCAGAGCAGATATAAAAACAGTAAAGCAAATTCTTGAAGATAAGTTGAAGTGATTACATAAAAATCTGCACAATAATTCCTGCAATGAATATCAAACTCAAAATTATTATTATAATCCAATTTATTGGAATCTTATATTCCGATTTAACATCTCCTTCTTTCTTAGCCCGAATATTAAGCAACATTACTAAGATTCCCAAGGCTCCTCCTGCAACAGCTCCGCCTATACCCAAAACTCCTGCAAACCCTGCAATATTGAAAATAGACACAATAAGATATAATGCCAAAGGAATTGCCGAAACTATAACAAATGCGAATTTCTTTTCCCTCAAATCCGAATCAACGATATCTCTCAAAGCAAAGCTCAAAACAAAGAAACTTGTCAGCATTGTCAAAACTCCAAGGAGGATCAACAACTTTCCAATAAATCCGGAAAAAGAGTTTGTCGCAACTTCTGCGATATTTCCTCCTAAAACCCCCACAAAAACAAAACTGAAAAGCAAATAAACCAGAACAGGAATAAGTGTTCCGAATATTATTGTCCTCTTCATAGATTTCCTATTCCTTAAAAGTTCTTCACGAACATTAGGAATTGCTGTAAATCCCATAAGAGCAAAAAGAACAATTCCAAAAGGATAGAACATTTGTGAAGAATCGAAAGTAGTTAGGTTGGAAATATGAATACTTGGAGAAAGCATAATCAAAATAACAACTAATGTAACCAACATAAAAGAAACCCCAAAATACTCAACTTTCTCAAGCCTCTTGACACTTCCATAGACAAAAACAGTAAGCAAAAACCAAAAAATTACCCCGAACAAAATTGCAAATTCAGTTCCGCCCGTAAAAAGTTTCGATAGGCTTTGTCCCTCTCCAATCATGTATGCAATCAAGGCAGAATAAATCTCAAAGAAGATAGCAAAAAACATAATTCTCTTTCCCGCCTTCCCCAAATATTTCTCAGCATACCCTATAAGATGATGTCTACCTTTTGTTCTTAGAGAGACTTCTCCCAAAGCCAAATTAAGATAAATAATAATTGAAGCCAAAAATAAAGTCCACAGCATTCCTACAAAAAAACCTGACCTTGAAAAAGCATAAGGTAATCCTAAAATTCCAGCACCAATGATACTACCACTCAAGGTAAATATAATT
>CAZKAU010000065.1:0-2920 GCA_964551065.1 Candidatus Woesearchaeota archaeon
CTCTTTTGAAAAGGCAGTTTCAGTTCTTGGTTCAGAAAATCCTTTCCATTCTCATGTAAAATTTATCCTTCCTAGAGATTACAGGGAAGGTTCTGTTTTAGAGCAGAGAGTTTTTGATACTCTCGAACTTATGAAGGAAAATGAAGGAAAATGTGATATGGATGGAGAGTTGATTCACCGAGTGAGGTTAAATCAAGTGAGAAATGCAGGAATAATAACTGCGGTTGAAGATCATCTCCAAGAATGTGATTATTGTAAGGAAATGTCTAAGACTTATTTTGTATTTGGTTAATTCTCTTCCTTTTCTTCTTCAGGATCTTCAAGAGTCTTTTGAAATTCTAAACCTCCGTTCGCAAGGTCTTTTTTTACATTTTCAACAACAGAGTGCATCCCCTTTTCTTTTCTTCTGGAAACATAGTAGAAAGTTTCATCCCTTGTTTTTTTCGTTATCATCATTATGAGTTTTCCTTTGCTTAAACGCGCTGTTCTACCTGCTCTTTGGATTGCACGAATTGCAGAGGCTACAGGCTCATAAAATATTACCAGACTTACTTCAGGAATGTCTAAACCTTCTTCTCCTATAGAAGTTGCGCAGAGAACGTTTGATTCTCCAGAAGAGAATTCTCGGATGGTTTCTTTTTGTTCTTTCTGACTTAATCCTGTATCTTTCTTTTTCAATTGTCCGACAAAGACCTTTGCAACAATCTCTTCAAGTTCATTAAGTCTTTTTGAAATTAGAGAAGCAGTATCTCTGTACTGGGAGAATATGATTATTTTTGCCTTAGGGTACTCTTCATGTTCTTTTTTTACTATATCCACTAATTCATAAACTTTTGGATGTTCTATTCCTTTTGCTAAAAGTTCATTTGATTTTACGTAAGCAAGATTGAATTCTGGTTTCTTCACCATTTCTTGAACACCTTTGCTTTTTGATTTTGAAGCCTGGTCAAAAAGATTTTTTAGGTATTCGTTGAATCCATAAACGGTTTGGGTTTCTATTAATTCAAGAGCATGCTGAAGTTTTATTGCAGAAGCACATGAAGACATTCCCTTGAAAATGGTAAAGTTTCTGTTTCCTCCTGAAAGCTGTTTTATTAATCTGCTCTGTAATTTTATGAGATTTATTTTTGTAGGGGGTTCAAAAAGAAGATTTAGGGATTTTAAGGAGGTTATGTATTGGTCATGCATTTTTTTCACAATTTCTTTTATTTCTATAAACTCAGGGGGAAGGTCAACTCGGACTTTTTCAAATTCCAGTTCCTGAAGATTCTTTTTCACATCAGGAGATTCACGGGATCTAATTTCAACTTCTTCTATGGAAAGGTGTCTACAGATTTCCTTTACTTTTTCAGAATCTGAACCCGGAGAGGCAGTCATTCCAATTATCCTCTGGTTTCTTGCCTGCTGTTTGTATTTTTTAGCAACAGCTGTATAGTCATAGTTTCTTATGCATCTGTGAGCTTCGTCTTCAACAAGAAGGCAAACATCACTCAAATCGTAAAGCCTATTGTTTAAATCATTTGCAATGCATTGGGGTGTCGAAAAGATTATGTCTGCAGTTCGCCAAATCTTTTTTCTTTGTTCTGCTTTTACGGTTCCTGTGAAAAGCTGCATGTCTCCGAAAAGTTCTGGGAGATTTTTTTTATAGAAACTTAGATGCTGTTCTGCAAGAGGTCTTGTAGGGGCAAGGAATAAAACTTTTTCGCCGGGAAATTGCTTCATCCTTTCAATGGTTAACATCAATGCAATCAATGTTTTTCCAGTTCCGGTTGGAAGCACGACTAAACAATTCTTTTCTTTACATGTTTCAAAAATTTGTTGCTGATAATCTCTTGGAGAGATTGAGTTAAGAAATTCCATTTAGACTATAAAAATTGAAAAAAACAATCCGAGCAAAGTAAGAGTGGTAAGGAAGCTCCATAGGACAATATTTCCAAAGAATATTTTGTTACCGTCAAGTTTTGAAAGTGGAAGAATATTGAAGAATGCGTAATAAATGTTCAATCTTGCAAATTCAGTGAATCCCACTAAATATCCGATTACTGCAAAGATTAAATTTGCGACAATTCCTGCTGCTGCGATGTATCCGATATGTTCCTCTGTCATTCCAGAGAATGTGTAAAGTCCATGTCTTTTTGCCGCTCGATAAGATTTTGGTTTTACGTCAAAGACAAGGGTTGCCATCCAGATGAATCCCTTGAGGGGGAGGAGAATTATTTTTGAGATTAAAGGTAAAATTGCTCCGATTGGGAAAGGTTTCTTGAAATGTTGATGTTGTTTCCAGCCAAACCAGTAGATATCCCAAAGTCTTGATTCAGTTTCAGTTTCAAGATA
Source organism: Candidatus Woesearchaeota archaeon (assembly GCA_964551065.1). Taxonomy (GTDB): domain Archaea; phylum Nanobdellota; class Nanobdellia; order Pacearchaeales; family GW2011-AR1; genus JAKLIN01. Next base: position 2,335 of record CAZKAU010000065.1, read on the forward strand.
GAACCCCATAACCTTTTTTGCCAAAACACTTACCATTATTACAACAAAGGTTGCTAGAAGTGTCCAAAGAAATGCAATTATTCCATTAGTTACGAAATTTACAGAGAATGCGATTACAACCGTGGAAATCAGTATTGCGACTACCTCATTTTTTGTAAACATGTTTTTCCGAATGTTCCAATTCTTATAAATTTATTTATACTGATGAGCAAGCTAAATATTATCTAAAACTAATGAATGGATAACGGAAAAGTATTTAAATATTTGACACCGAATATTCTCATGAGAGTCAAGAAAATAACAGAGGTTGTAGGCCTTAGGGTTTACACAGATGCTGGGGATTACTTCGGAGAAGTTGAAGAAGTTAATCTTTTTGAGAACAAGATTGATGGCTGGAAAATAAGAATAGGCGGAGGTGTAGCTTCCCTTATTGGTGGTGCAAGAGGAGTCATAATTCCACATCCTTTTGTGAAGGCAATAAGTGATGTAATGATAATAAATTCTTCTGCGTTGCCAAGTCCTGCTGAAACCGAATTTGAAAGTGTTCCAGAAGATTTAATGTAAGATGGCTGATACTTCAATATTT
>CAZKAU010000066.1:0-2903 GCA_964551065.1 Candidatus Woesearchaeota archaeon
TGACTTGTTTTTATATGAACCCAAACATTCTGTTTGTCTTTTTCGATTTGTTCAACAACCGCGTTTTTTATCTTGGGAATTTCTTTTGCTTTATCATCAGGTATTATTGCAATAATGTGAACTTTAGCATTCAATTTCTCAAATTCTTCCTTAGGGATATTTTCTCCGATTTCTTCTTCGATAAAAATCTTATTTGCCTGAGGGGGCAGAAGTCCTATCGCCTGAATGTACGTAAATTTTTTTGTCATGAACAATTTCAATTTGTTAAGTTCTTTCTTTGTCTTGTCCATGTTCTTCTGCATTTCAGTCTGGTCTGGAATGATAGGTTTTTTGGAAGAATAATTGTTCTTAAGATTCATTTCCGGAATATCATGATTTTTCTTGTCATCCGTCATGTCATTTTCAGGGATTAATCACTTTTAAATCTTTTCAGGACTAACATTTAAAAAGAAATGGAAACGAATTTTTGGATGGTTAAACTCGAAGAAAGCAATGTTGGAACGGCTATCGAATGGTTGTATAGCAAGGCAGATCAATATGAAGGAATTTTCAACTCAGAGAGTACCCTAATGGAATTTGACCCTGAATGGATTTTGGAAAGGGTAGATACCTTGAGAAAAGTATTGGGAAATGATCCTGGCAGAATTATTCACGGAAAGCTAGAAACAAGATTCCAAAAGAATTGGTATCAGGGAATTTATTCCTGTGCCGATGCTTCAAGCATGTCAGGATATTTGAGCAAATCTTCCAGAAATTTGATTAATGCCTTCAGTGAATATGTTAATATTACTAAAATGAAATATAGGAACAAAACACGTGTTGATGTTGCACTCGGAACAGAAGTGCTTGAATGGATAGCAGATGATTTGAACTCTGCAATAAAATCTCAGGGTTCTTCAAAATAAAAATGCGCGGACCGGGAATCGAACCCGGGTCACCAGATGTTTGCTTTTCGGTTCCCCTTGGGGGTGACTTGTCAGGGGGTTTACCCCATACGATTGGCAATCTGAAGTTCTACCACTTAACTACCCACGCATATGAAATTATTGTAACTAAACATTTAAAAGATTATTGATGGTCTGGAAACCATGAGTGAACTTAAAGAAGAACAAAAAGAAAACCTCTTAAGGCTGCTGAATTCATCCAGAAGGTGTGCAAAACACAGGAATTTCATCACAGCATTAAAAGCACTTGAGCTTATTAATAACTATTTGAAATTGTATAATCTGCCTGTAAATTCTGAAGAAAGTCTAAACTTAAGTGAACACTTCAGCAACTTGGAATTATCTCTTTACTCCGGAAATTTTTATAATGAGGCCGAGAAAAGCCGAACCCTTGCAGAAAATTATAAACCTTCTTTTAGAAATGTTAATTGAATCCTATAAAGGTTCGAACCTCTCGGTTTAATGACTGAGGCTAGAGTTCATAGACTGATTGACACTTTCCTGAATCATCTTTTGAAAATCAATTCCAAAAAGACCAAGAATTAAATAAATCAGTTCTCTGAGAGCTATGTAAACAATAATGAAAACAACTATTATTATCAACTTCTCTTGCCACGGCTTAAGCCGAGACATGAACTTGAAATGCTTCTTGAGAAGATGATCTATTTTTTTGTAAAGTCTTCCTCTGAGAAGTATAAACAGGATTATTACAATTCCTATAATTATGATAAGATGAAGAGGTACACCACCCAGATACATAAAAAACAACATGATAATTATGATGGCAATTCTTACAATAATTTTAAAATTTATCTTCATCCTCTTTTTGAATGGTCCATAGAGGAGTCGAACCTCTCCTTCCTCGGTGTAAACGAGGTGTTCTACCGATAGACTAATGGACCGCGGTAAAAAGTCTACAAATTTTTTATTCTTAAAGTTTTCCTATTTGTCTTTTTTCGCTTTTTTTCAATTTGCACCTAAAAAGAGTTATACAAATATGATGTAATTACATAATGATGACAAATAGAAATATTTATAAAATACAGTTATCACTTTAAAGTCATGATAAATTTACCCAGATGGGCTAAAAGAGCAACCGCGGTAGCGGCAATTGGATTAGCTTCTTATTTGCCTCTTGCAAATGCAGAAGGAACAGTGGAATATCAGAACAATTCTCAAGACTCCGTAAAAACAGAGCAATCAATTCAAAAAGACTATCCTTCAATCTTAAGAGAGGCTGACGGAAACCTGATTTCAAACGATGTCTTTGTTCTTGAAAGAGGAAAAAATCATGATATAAGAAAATTATTCGGATTTGGAAATTCTGACAAAATCTATGCAATGAATCCTATAACAGGGCTTGAAAATATGATAGATGCAATGGAGCACAACCCCAATGTTAGGGACAAATTCTCATGGCAAAGACAACCTTTCATAATAAATGACTACAAAAAAGATATTTCCTTGATAGAAGAATACCCTAAATCTCAGGATTACACACAGTCACTTGAGAATCTTTCAAATGCTGTAAGTGATGGCGAATTAACTTCTGAAGAAATGGACTCTATTGGTGACGGATTTTATATGATAAAGGGGGACTACAATGCAGATTACGGAAAACCAGCAATTATTTACATTCCTTCAAAATCCGAAGCATCTTCAAATATAGAATCAGGCAATTCTGAAAGTGGATTGACCAAGGCCCAGATTGAAGATATCATAAGAGGAGAAATTAAGCATTATCTTAAAAATCACAAACCTCATTCAGAGAAGCCAAAATCTGAGTTAGAAAATAAGGCAAGAGAACCTTCAGGAAGACTTCCTCTAAGTTTTGTTGCAGGACCAACATTCTCAGGAAACTGGAGTTCTGTTGGTATTGAAGGGGGATTAAGATTTGGCTATCCGGAAGATACCTTAAATCTTGCTCTTCTCGGAAATGTTCAGAAAGGACTTTCCGGA
>CAZKAU010000067.1:0-2851 GCA_964551065.1 Candidatus Woesearchaeota archaeon
CGGATTGTGGGCAGATTAATTTGACTCTTGACCCTTCAACAAGTTGGTGGAATAATTCCTGGCCATATAGGCAACAAATTAATCTTTCAGTTCCTTCAGGCTCAACAGTTAAGAATTATCAAGAGAAAATTGTGCTTAATTCCAGCAATGTAGGGGCTAATTTTAACTGGAATTCTGAGTGTGTCAATTCGAATTCATCCAGGATAAGATTTGTGAACTCTGAACAAAACCAAACTTTAGGATATTGGGTTGAAGGCTGTTCTTCTTCAAATCAGAATATGACTGTTTGGGTTAAGGTTGACCAGAATATTACAACTTCTAATTATCCAATTTATTTATACTATGATAATCCAACAGCAATTCCTTATTCAAATGGAACTGCAACATTTAATTATTTTGATGCAGGTAATTTGTCATTGGTGAATCCTTGGAATATTGTAAGTGCTGCAGGACAAGATAATGCTACAGGATATCCTGCTCCAAGTTATTATGCGGTTTCACAAAATGGAAATTATATGTATAAGAACATTGGACTAACAACAAATAAAGTTGTTGATTTCAGTGTAGACTCGGATGGTCTTGGAAATTTTTTCTTCCTTACAAATTCTGCAGGGGCAGGACAACATTTCAGAGCTGAGACAAGATCGGGGAATAATGCAGGTTTAGGGGCTGCAGCATCTTGGACTAGCTGGAGTGTTCCTTCACAAACCTGCCCAAATATTGCAACAAACACATGGTATAATTTTAGTTTGGTAATTGGTCCAACAACAGCTCAGGCGTATATTGATGGGGCTACTTGTGGCGGAGCATATACCTTTACCAATAATGGTCCTTATGTTGGTCTCGTGGGAGACGGACTTGGAGCAGCTTATACTACTTGGTGGGATGATATTAGAGTCAGAGAATATTCGGCTGTGACTCCTTCATATATTATGGGAATTCAGGAGAAGGGGGGTAAAGGGATTGTTAGTACCTCTTCAGGAGCTTATCCATTCTATGCAACACAAAATCCAATATTGACTTCAAGTTTGAGCAAGGGACAAAGTGAAGTTATAACATTTAATGTGACTGCAACAGGATTGCCTGATACTTACACTTTCTTTGCATTTGGAAATCTCACTAAAAACTATAGCGTTTCAAATATTTCCAATTCTCAGAATGTAACAATAATAACCCATGCTCCTCCTGTTATAACTTTAGTTTCTCCATTAAATAACTATAATTTTTCAAACTATTCGGTTCCAGGATTTACCTTTAATGTTAATGATGGGAATTACTCTACCTGTGAACTTTATGGAAACTGGACTGGAAGTTGGCAGTTGAATCAGACCTTGAATTCGGTTCTTCCAAATGTGAATACTAGTTTTTCAGGAATAAATACTACTGCAGACGGATATTATAGCTGGAATGTTATATGTAATGATGGAATAGGAGATTATGGATCAAGTGCTGCAAATTACACCTTTTCCACTTTCTTGCATCCAGAAGTTCCAAATATAATTAATATAACTCAAACGACAAATGATGGAACTGGAAATGTAACTCTCTTTTGGAACGCAACAAATCATACGACTTTCTATAAAATTTATGCAGGTGATAATCTGACTGTTTTGGATTATCTTAACGAGACAAATAGCACAAATTATACAGATACAACCTTTGCCGGGAATAGAAGGAGATTCTATCTTGTTGTAGCGGCAAATCCTAGTTCAGAGAATTATTCTTCGGACTATTTTGGAGCACATGTTTATACATTGAGACATTCTGCAGATACAAGAAATTGGATAGCCTTCCCAACAAATTTCAGTTACATTGAAACTGCAAATCAAACATTGAATGATATTCCTAACGCAACCTCTTTCAATATGTGGAATTCTACGATTCAGAAAAGAGTTACTTGCAATGATTTTTCCTGTCCTGATTTCCCCTCATGTACAGATACAAATTGTAATTTTAATTTAGAATCTGGAGAGGGCTATGAGGTCAATGTAAATTCATCTTCGCCAAGTTCATTCAACTGGAGCGGTGTTGGAATTGTGTATAATCCTGTGAATATAACTTTAATTAAGAACATAACTTCTTTTGGGAAGAATTGGATAGGAGTTTATGCAAATACCAGTTTGTCTAATGCGCAAGATTTGCTTACAAATATCACAAATTCGGATTCAGTTTCGGTCTGGAATTCAACACTTCAAACTTCGCAGGGACTTGTTCCGTCACCTTTTCCTTGGGCACCTTACCTTGGGACTAATTTCCAAATAAATTTGGAGGAAGGTTATGAGGTTTCAGTAACTAATACAGGAAACTGGACACAGGTATAAAATGAAAGAAAATATTTTATTGAATAAGAGAAAAATTTTGCTAGTTTTTACTTTATTGTTTTTTATTATTTCAGTTTATTCTGTAAGCGCACATTTTGTTTGTGGGATTGTTCAGGATTCTCCTGATAATGTTTCTTCTTCATGGATGAATGTTCGGGTTTTTTATCCTTCAAATCCTTTGCAATTTACAAGTTGTCAGATTAGTCCACAGGATAATAAATATTGTTGTGACTCTGAGGCAATTCCCGGAAAGTCCTGGAAGATTGGAGATGTTGTGAACGCAGAAGTCTATGAACCTAATTCAGGATATTTTGCAGGTCCTGTTTCAGTTACAACAACAGGTGAAGGTTATGATTTATTTCCACAGATGCAAATAAGAAAGGTTGTAGAGGTTTATTCCCCAATAAGTAATTTATTAATTTTAAATAATTCTGAGATTTTGTTAAATTTGAGTTTGACAAACCCTTTTAATTCTATAAGTCTTTCAAATAGTTCTGGAAGTTTTATTCTTTGTAATAATTGCACTAATT
>CAZKAU010000068.1:0-2815 GCA_964551065.1 Candidatus Woesearchaeota archaeon
AGATGTCGCCAGAGAATCTTCTGAAATGATTCTCATGAATGACAATTTTGTTTCGATAGTTTCTGCAATTGAACAGGGCAGAGTGGTATTCCAAAATATAAGAAAAACAAGTTTCTTCCTGGTTTCAACAGGAACCGCCGAAGACATTACTATTGTGACTTCCATGGCTCTAAGCTTTCCTCTTATCATGCTTCCGGTGCATTTTCTTTACCTTAACCTTGTAACGACAGGTTTTACAAGTGTCAGTCTCGCAATGGAGCCTGAAGACGAAGATGTTCTGGCAATGCCTCCGCGAAATAAAAAAGAAGGAATCCTAAATCTTAATCTCCTTCCTTATATGTTAATGGTTGGCGGTCTAATGGCAGCAGGAACTCTTCTCATGTTCAATCATTTCCTACCTCAAGGAGTAGACAAAGCAAGAACAGTCGCTTTTGCAACAATGTCTATGTTTGAACTTTTCCAGCTTTACAACATGCGTTCGATTGAAGAATCTCTTCTCAAGATAAAGCCCTTCACAAATAAGTGGGTTAATTTTGGATTCCTTGCCTCAATTGCAGTCATGGCCCTGGCATTCTACGTTCCATTCCTCGCAAATATCTTAAGTTTCACCCCTCTGGCTTTCGGAGATGTCGCTCTAATCCTAGGATTAACTTTTGTAATAATTCCTCTTTCCGAACTTTACAAACTTGTAAGAAGAAAAATGGTTTTAAAATCAATTCAGAAAGGGCCTAAAAAAGTTAAGCAAATCCTTAAAAATAAGAGATGATTCATCTTGTCATGGCAAAAAGAGCTGATAAAAAAGAACATAAAGATCCAAAGGAATTTGGGGCTGCGCTTTTAGTTCCGGCAGGGCTTTTTATAGGTATGGGCCTTGGTTTCCTCTATGGAAGATTGCTCGAGGGAATCTTCATTGGTCTTGGAGTGGGATTTGCAGTATTTGGAATCCTGAATCTTTTTAGAAAAAGAAAATGAAAAAATTTCATGGCAAGACTTTTTGGATTTGCGTCGGTATAGTCTTTGCCGTAGCAATTATAACTTTTTTATTGTCTCTTCGTGGATTAATCCCCTCGTGGAATTTTTCTCCTTTCAAAGGAATAATCCTGCACAGTTGGATATTTCCCTTGGTTTGGATTGTAATGTACACCTTGATAGGATTTTCCCTTTATCTAACTCTTAAAGAATCAAGCAACGCTGCGAAGAAAGCAGCAGGAGTTTTGTTTGGAATAAACCTTGCATTAGCTGTTATTTGGCATATCTTATTTTTCACAATGAATCACGCAAATTATGCATTCTATGGGGCAATTGCCCTGGGGATTTCAATCTTGCCTATGTTTCTTTTTTCATTAAAGATGAAGAGGTCTGCTGGTTTGATTCTTATCCCTTATTTCCTTTGGGTAATCCTTTTAACATTCTTTAATTTTGTTTTAGGATTTCAATAATCATGGATATTCCTCTATAATAAATTATTAATATGCCACAAAACTGTTTTTCTCATGGAAAGCAAAAGAATTGCGGTTCTTACCCTTTTCCTTATGCTGATAGTTGCAGGCTTTCTTTTTTACTTTCTTGCATACACGAAAGAGGAAATAACCGGAAAAGTTGTAGGCACAAGCAGAGATTCTCACGGATGTCTGATTCATCAGGGGTTCACCTGGAATGAATCTGAAATGGCTTGTGTAAGAGAATGGCTATCCTCAAATCAAAGCAGGTATCAGGTAAATAATTTTTCATCTTGTAGGGATTCAGGTTATATTGTAAGCAGAATAAATACCAATGTATCTGATTTTTTTAATGCTACAAATGAAACAGTGGCGCAATATTCTAACTCCACAAATTTTACAGGAAACTATTGCAAAACCCCAGGTGGAAAAATTTATCTTGAAGAAGTAAAACCCTTTCCCTTAAATGAAACTAATTCAACCGCAAGCATAAATGATACAAATTTAACTGTTGTAACTGAAACCTCAAACCTTACTAAGAATTACACAAGTGGAACAACAGAGAATATAATCAACGGTCAGATTTATTACAATCTCCCAAAATCTTCTTGATTATCTCTTTATTTGAATATATTGTTTCATACAATTTTCTAAATAATTCCCTTCGAACATACTTTTCCCTAATTCCATCTGCCTTTTAGTTAAGGGATAAATTAATGCACCCAGTTTTAACCTTAAATCTCTAAAAGAGTATTCTTTACTTTTAGTTATTGGAGTTATTCTAATTTTCTTTCGTGAAAGAATCATTTCTTTTGGAACAAGATTGTGTTTCACTGCAAGAATTCCTTCGGGAACAAGACTGTCTGCTATAGCTTCCCGAAATATGCTGAAATCTAAACCCTTTCTTTTTATTTCTGTTTTAAGGTTCGACCATCTTTTATTTGGCGCATGAGATTCTATGAGGTGAAGTATTTCGTGAACCATTACTGAAACATCTTTTATGGTTTCCTTTTTTCCAGAACTTTCCAAGCTGTGAGGCTCAATAGTTATATGTTCTTCAGGATCTATATTTGCGCCTCCACCACCCATCCCTGTTTTTCCAGAGAAATTTCCCACAAGGTGAACATACACTTTATCAGGATATTCTGATGCTTCATAAAAAAATGAAATTTCTTTAAACATCTCTTCAAGACTATGTCTTTCTACTTCTTTTTCAATAAGTGCTTTTCTTTTCTTCAACAGTGGTTTTAAATTTTTGAATATTTCATCAATATTTTTCCTGAAATTTTTAATTATCTTTTTCATTAAATCAAATTCGTTGCTGTTCAGCCTTCTTTTTAGATTTCTTCTAACTTGAATAAAATTATTTGCAGGAT
>CAZKAU010000069.1:0-2315 GCA_964551065.1 Candidatus Woesearchaeota archaeon
TTTACAATTATTTCATCAATCATGCTCACTACAGACTTTTTGTGTTTGTTTGTAGTTTTACTCTTGCCTCTCTGAGGTTTCGCTTTACCGAACGTGTTTGCCATTGTAAAAATAGGAAAATGCAGTTTAAAAAGTAAGAGGGAGAATTCGATTCTATCACACCCATAAGAATTAGGACTTATTTAAATTTAAGCCTTATAGACGCTATAGGGGTAAATCTTTTATAGGCTGATTATCTAAGGATTAGATGGCAGAAGAAAAAGAACAGGCTCCTGCTCCAGCTGCTGAGGCAGCACCTTCAACTGAAGGAGAAGCAAAGCCTGAAGAAAAAAAAGAAGAAGGCCAGCCTGAAGGTCAGGCTGCTTAAGAACGGGAAACCGTTCCATTACATTTTATTTTTTATTTTTGTTTTTATTTTTAGAGGGTCCTATGCCCCACTGAACTTTATTCCAGAATCTTTCGTAAAAGTAATATAACAATGCGGGATAAATATTCGTCACCAAAACCACACCTGTAGCAAGAATTATTTTTTTGGTAAAAATATAGAGTACCGCAAAATCAAAAAGAACAATCAAAGCCCTATAGATTATCGTCTTAACGAGGGACCTTTTTCGGGATTCTGTCATCTCTTTTTTGCTTGAAGGCATGAATTTACACAATTGTTAAACTTTATATTATTTTTCCAAAACCTTAAATAGTCCTAATTTATCATAAAAATATGACAGCTAAAACTAGACTCGCCTTAAAGCGAGACTATCCCCACAAGTACTGATTTTTCTAGCTGCGCATATACAAAACTTCTTAAATCCTTGAATAGCAATTCTTTTATACTTCCCGAAAGTAAATTAAATAATGGCGGATATAGTTTAGTGGCAGAACGCATGGTTGTGGTCCGTGTGGCGCGAGTTCGATTCTCGCTATTCGCCCTTTAAAGAGATGAAAACCGAAACAGTAAAAGGATTCCGTGACTTCACTGGAGAAGATTCTGAAAAAAGGGAAGAAATAAGGAAAATTCTAGTCGAAACTTTTGAAAATTATGGATTCGAACCTGCAGAAACACCCGTCGTGGAATACGAAGAGTTTGTGAAAGGTGAAAACTCAAATGACGAAGCTGTTTCCGACATTTTCCGACTTAAAGATAGAGGAAATAGAAGACTTGCCTTAAGATACGAATTTACGTTCCAGTTGAAGAGATTAATGAAGAACCGGAAACTCCCATTCAAAAGGTATGAAATCGGCCCTGTATTCCGTGACGAACCGGTATCATCAAACAGATTTAGACAATTTACCCAATGTGATCTTGATACCGTTGGTTCCACAATTCGTGACGAGGCAGAAACTCTCGCAGTTGCAAAAAAGGCTCTCGAAAGATTGGGAATTGATTTTGTAATTTATTTCAATAATAGGAAATTATTGAATGAAATAATGGAAAAAGAAAAGATTCCTCAAGCCAACAGAGAAATAGTCATAAGAGAAATTGACAAACTTGACAAAATGCCTGAGAAAGAAATCCTAAATTCCTTAAAGAGATATAAAGCAGGAAAAATACTTGAAATATTCAAAAAACCTGAAAAATACTTTGAGAAATATGATTCTTACTCCGAGATTAAAGAATTAAAGGAATACTGTAAATTTTATGGTCTGGAAAAAGAATTAAAATTCCTTCCCGGGCTTGCGAGAGGATTGTCTTATTACAATGGTTCAGTTTTTGAAATAAAGACCAAAGAGATGAAAGAGACAATAACTGCAGGAGGGAGCTATTCATTTTCAGGAGTTCAATGCACAGGAATTTCCCTTGGACTTGAAAGACTTTCTATTCTTGCAAAAATAAAATCCGAGCAGGAAAAAATAATTGTTCTTTCGCTTGGCCAGGATGAGGAAGCCATAAAATTCATAGAAAAAATGAGGAACTCCGGAAGTAAATGCATTTTATTCTCAGGAAAACCAACGAAAGCCTTGGATTATGCAAATTCAAAAGGTATAAAGAAAGTTTACTTTGTAGGAAATGAGGAAGTCAAAAAAGGAAAAGCAAAACTCAAGGATTTGGATTCAGGAAAAGAAAAGTACGTTTCCTTAAAGAAAGTTTAAGCTTTAATCTTGCTTAAATCTGTTTCATTTGTAAGGATACATTTCTTAACTGCTTTCTCATCAATTTTCTTTAAGTTCTTCTGAAAGTCTTTTACAAACATAAGGAGCTTTTCCGAAAGCATTTTCTTTGTTTCGCCGCTTGATAATTTCCCCTTTCTGTAATTATCAAAAAGTTTTTTGCTTTCTTTATCATTCCTTCTTTTTGTTTTTTCCCTATTATTTGTCCA
>CAZKAU010000069.1:2325-2765 GCA_964551065.1 Candidatus Woesearchaeota archaeon
TTCCTCCGAGCTTTCTGTGTTCTTCTAACGTTTTCTGACCTCCGGAAAAAGAACTGTTCACTTTTTTCACAATCTGCTTTTCATCCTCCTTAAGAAAAATCGCATTATTCTTCGACTTTGACATCTTAGTTCCGTCAGTTCCTGCCATAAATGAAAGATGAAGGATGGATGGCTTTTCATATCCTATTCTTGATGCAATGTCTCTACAGATTCTTATGTGTGCGTCTTCATCAGGACCAATTGCAACAAGCACATGCTTAAATCCAAGCTCTTGAGGGAAAAGAATATGGGAAGATTGAACCGCGGGATAAAAGTGCAGCCCTATATTATCCTCATTCCTATATCCATAAACAGCTTTTATTTCAGAAAGATTAATTTTCTTTGAAAGTTTTATCGCGAGGTTGTAAATGTTTGTGTATATCTGATCTATTATGAAATAT
>CAZKAU010000070.1:0-2707 GCA_964551065.1 Candidatus Woesearchaeota archaeon
TAACAGCCATGCGCTCTACCGACTGAGCTACCGGGACATAGCCTGTTTTAGAAGAATATTTTCTCTATTTAAAAGTTTACTTATTCTTCAGAATCTTTCCTTTTTTTATTCTTTGATCCCTTCAATCCTAAATCTAAAATTGGCTTTGGCTGACGTTTTTCAAGAAATTTGTAAACATTGGATTGCTTTGAACCTTTTATGAGATTGATAATTGCATCTTGCGTTGTTTTTATTTCTTCAGGGTAGCCAATGATTGCGACATCGTTATTTTTTATTTCAATAAAACAGTCTGCAAGTTGGGTAAGTGTTCTTAGGGTTGCCCCTTCTTTTCCTATAATTCTTGACCTTATTGATTTGAGGTCTTTTCTTTTTGTGAAGGATTTTATATTGAATGTTTCAAATGCGAGTTCTTTAGTTTTTATAAGCAAAGCTGTGTCAACACTAAATCCGGCTTCCATTGCTTCTATGACTTTCTCAGCTTCGTATTCATCGAAAGGATCTCCTTCTACGAAAATTTCCTTTCCTCTGCCATTTATCTGAACCTTGAGGACTTTCTCTAGCTTTTTCTTTTTGTTTAGAATGCTTCCAAAATCTTCTGCAATTATTTTTTTCATATTATTTTTTCAATTTCCAAAATTTCTTTGTGGGAATATGCAAGTTTCATGCTTTTAATCTCTTTTGGTTTGAACCATTTTATCTCAGAGGTTTCATCTTTAGCTTGAGGGGTTCCATTAATTTTGCAATACACAGGGAGATTTAGACTTTGAACAGGACATTCTTTTACTGGCATTTGCATAAAAGGTTTTCCGTATTTTGTTATTTCTGATTTCACTCCCAGTTCTTCCTCTAATTCGCGTTTTATGGCTTCTTCAACTGTTTCTCCAAATTCTATTATTCCTCCAGGAAGCCCCCACATTTCAGGATAGAAGAACATGTTCTTTTTTCTTTTGCCAAGAAGAATTTCTCCTTTGGGATTTTTTATTATGGCTGGAACGCCGGACAGAATTTTCTTTCCAAATAAAATACGGGTTCCATATCTTATCGCTCCTTTTTGAAATCCCATTATGAATAAAAGAAATAATCTGTTTTAAGGTTTGCCTTTATCTGTTCCTTTCAATAAAGTCATAAAGGATTTTGTCAAAAATTTCTTCCCTAGCAGGCAAATAAGGTCTTCCGACGTAGGCAAGAGATTCTTCCATTGTAGCTTCTCGGTTTTCCCTCAAGCGTTCTCTGTATCTTTCAAGCAAACCCCTCTCAAAAATTATTGCTTCTTCTTTTTTAATAAGGAGGTACTCTTCTGCTTTTTTTAATAATCCCATAAAAATATTCTTAGGTTTTAGTTTATAAGAATTTAGGTATTATCTCTAAATTAAAATTCAGAACTTTCATCTTTGAGGTGGCCTTCTCTTCTAAGCCATGAAACCTGGTTTGGTTTGTATTTCAAAAGAATATCCGCTTTTTCATCATCCTGTTCCCAGGGTTCTACAATTACCACATCTCCGGGGCGTAGCCAGAGTTTTCTTTTTAATCTTCCCGGAACCCTGCAATTTCTTGTTTTTCCATCAAGGCAAGCCACATACATCTTATTGCCTCCAAGTCTTTGTTCTACAGTTCCAAGGACTTCTCTCCCTCTGGGTAAGGGTGCACGTGTAACTTTTTCTGGTTCTCCAGAATTTTGTTGCTTTTTTCTCCAATCTCCCATTTTAGAATTAAATTGAGTTTGTTTATAAAACTAATTGCAATTTTTAATCATAAAAAAACTAAAGAAAAAGGAACGCCGTCAATCTTTTTGACATTGTTTTCGGAAATTAAATTTTCGTTTATTGCGAGAGCTATAGATTTCTCTCCAACTATGTTAAAAGTTGCATCCTCTCTTTTCATTTTCTTAACTATTATGGATGCTTCTTCCTCAGAAACTTCGTCACCAAGGTAAAAACTTTCCTTTATGTCTAACTGAAAGTTTCCTTCTTCGAACTTTTTACCTAAAAGTTCAGAATCGCAAATCGTGACAATGTCCCTGTAAGACTTAATTACTCTTACTAACATTCTATCGAGACTTAAGCAGCGTCTTTTAATTTCTCAGCTTGTTCTTTAGACAAAATTTTTGCCATATTTGTTCCGCATTCAACGCATTTTCCTCTAGCCATGTGGGCTCCTTTTGGAGTTTGTCCGATTGTAACATCTTTCATTTCTCTGTTGGTCTTGCATTTCATGCATCTTCCTTCGAGTGCCATGTTTTTTAGCCTCCTTTAGTTATTCTCTATAAAATCTTTTGTTTTTTAAACATTCTTATTCGGAGATTCTTAATTGATTGTTGAAGAAATCTTCATTATAAGAACCTGTCCTCGCCAAATTCCTACGCTTTTGGATATTATTATAGACAGTTTTATTTGTTTAAACTAGTTAAAACTCAAAATGTTTTTATATTCACAATCCTTTTAGACTAAATGAAAAGAGGATTAATTTTATTAGCTTTTAGTTTGATGGTTTTCATATCTGTGAATTTCATTTCAGCATCGGTAATTCTTTCAGACCAGGGAAGCAATGTTACAGATAAATCAACAGGCAATCTTGTTAATAATGGAAATCTTACAGTTTCAATCTGGACTGTTGCAACAGGAGGTTCTCCGATTTACAACGAAACTTTTGTGGATGCAATAAACAACGGACAATGGAATGTTCAACTTGGAAGCAACAATTCAAATCC
>CAZKAU010000071.1:0-2703 GCA_964551065.1 Candidatus Woesearchaeota archaeon
AAGGTTTGCCACTCTTCATTCCAATTTTCGGCAGCTAGACGCATTTGCTTAGGGTCCTTAGAAAGTGCTTTTAATTGCTTCAATGCTCTTTTTTTATCCATTTTATAATTAAGAATCATATTTTTAAAAGCCTTAGCCTTCTTAATCCTATGATCAAGGAATTTAGAAAAGAGATTGATGAAATTAACCGACCTGAGAAGGTTGAATCTTTTCAAAGATTTTTCAAAACAGACAAAGGAGAATATGGAGAAGGGGATGTCTTTGTGGGTTTAAGCGTTCCTGAATCAAGAGATTTTGCAAAAAGATATGAAGGCTTCTCAATAGACGAAGTAAAGGAACTTTTGGATTCTGAAGTTCATGAGATGAGACTAATTGGATTAATGATTCTTGTAAGTAAATATGAAAAGAATCCCAAAGAGCGGAAGGGAATTTTCGATTTTTATCTGGAAAATGCAGACAGAGTAAATAATTGGGATTTAGTGGATTTATCTGCTCCCAAAATTGTAGGAGATTTTGTTTATCATAATAAAGAAAAGCGTCCGAGATTAGAGACTCTTGCAAGGTCGAACCATTTATGGAGAAAGAGGATTGCGATTGTTTCCACACTCTACTTAATAAAGAAAAATGAATTGAAAGAAACATTGAAGATTTCTAAAATTCTTTTGAAAGACAAACATGATTTGATACACAAAGCAGTAGGTTGGATGTTGAGAGAAGTTGGTAAGAAGGATGAACACCTGCTTAAGAAATTTTTAGCAGATAATTATTCAGAGATTCCAAGAACCACCTTGAGATATTCTATAGAAAGATTTCCTAAAGAAGAAAGGAAGAAATATCTTAAGGGCGAGTTTGATGAATTTTAGATTTGCCTGACCCTTCCAGAGATTTCTTTAAATTTTCTCCGAAAGTTCCTTCCTTATAATTATCGGCTTTTTCAAGGGAACCTGCCACTGCCAATCTTGAAGAATCTTTGATGTACGCCAAAATACCATAGATAAATTCTCTTCCGGATTCTTCTGTATAAAGAGGTTCCATTTCAAAAGATTTATCTATAAGGCCTTCTTTTTTTGCCCTCTTTTCAAACATCCTGAATCTCCAAAATTGTGTCGGATTTGTCGCAATCTTGATTTTATTTATTCCTTTCTTTTGCAATTTTTTTATTGAGTAGAGGAAATTTTCAAGGGTGTCTTTTGATTGACCTTCAATTATCATATCTGAAGGTTTAAGTCCATATTTTTTTCTTAATTCTGAATATAATCTATATTGGCTAGATCTTGAAGGTCTGCCGTATTTATTCCTGTCAATTCTTCCGGTTACGAGAATGTAGGGTTTTGGTTCTTCTCTACCATATTGTTTCATTGCGGTTTCGAGTCTTTTCTCTTCAATATTTGGAGAACCTCCGGTAGGGATTACAAGAGATTCTAAAGCCCTGTCTGAAGCATAAGAAAGCAAAGCTCCGAGCAAAGCTATAAGACTTAGAATAAAAAGGAACATATTGGAAACCTGAAGACTTGTTCCTATTATTGCTCCAGTGAAGGTTACATTTACCGAGAAGAAAAGAAATCCCAATCCTCCAATCAAAAGAAGAGGCGTAAGATATTTCATTCATTATTCAGGAAAAATTCCTATAAAAATTTATCTTTTAATTGATACAATAACCATTTAAAATGAAATAATTTAGGAATCTTATGGATATTGAAAAGATAAAATCAGAGAAATCAATTCAAGAACTTTTGGAATTTGGGATCATAAATATTAACAAACCTTCCGGACCAACGAGTTTCACAGTTTCGGATTTTGTGAGGAAAACACTTAAACCTCTCGGAGTCAAAAAGACAAGCCATTTCGGAACTCTCGACCCTAAGGTTACAGGAGTTTTGCCTGTTGCCCTGAACAGAGGATGTAAACTTACAGGATTTTTTATTGGTGAAGATAAAGAATATGTTGGAATTATGAGAATGCATGAAGATATACATTTGGAAAAAATAAAGGAAGCGATAAAAGAAAAGTTTATTGGGAACATCAAACAAACCCCTCCGAAAAAATCCAGAGTCAAGAGAGTTGAGAGAGAAAGAGAAGTAAAAAGATTTGACCTTCTAGAAAAAGATGGAAATGATGTTTTATTTCTTGCAGAAGTTCAAGGGGGAACTTATATACGGAAGCTCATTGATGATCTGGGAAGAGAATTGAACCTGGGTGCGCACATGCTAGAATTAAGAAGGGTTAGGGCAGGAATTTTCAAGGAGGAAGGAGATAAAAATATTCCAAAAAGCGTTAACCTTTATGATTTGGAAAAGGTGGTTGAAGAATTTAATAAAGGTAATGAAAAACCCTTGAGAGAGATTATTATTCCTGGAGAAATAGTTTCTGAAGTTTACGAAATTGTTGAGATTAAAGATAAGAATCTCAAGCAGATTTTTACAGGAAAGCCGATTTACAAATCTGATTTAAAGAAGAAAGAGAATTTTGAGGATGGGAAAATTGTAAGTGTTTTTTGCAAGGGAAAATTCGTTGAGATGGCACGTGTTGTAAAAGACGGAGACATCTTCTCAAAACCTGAATTTGTATTTCAACAAGTAAATAACTGAAAGTTTTAATAACATAGTCTATCTTTTCATACAATGGTTCATAATACACTTGGCTTCCAACATGCTGAAGCCAGAAGAAGATTATTCAAAAAGAAGGAGAAATTTCCGCATCCTG
>CAZKAU010000072.1:0-2681 GCA_964551065.1 Candidatus Woesearchaeota archaeon
TTGTTATAATGTCTTTTTCATAACCTCCGTAAAGCCATTTGTTTAAATCATAACTTCCTGAGGAAATCTTATTGCCGCTCATGAATTAAATTAGATTAAGAATTAATAAGGATTGTTGTTCAATTACTTCAATTTTTTGAAATCTTCTTCAGCTTTATTCAGATCTTTTTCAATCTCTTTTACAGCATCTTCAACCGCTTTCTTTGCTGTTTTTCCTTTTGTTTTTGCAAGAAGTATTGGATTCTTTGTTGGGTGTTCTCTTTTCCATGCTGCGAAAGTTACACCTGAATCTTTGTTAAGATAAACTCTAAGAATCTCAACTATAGTTGTGCTGTCTGATTCAATTTCAGCTTCATCTTTAGAACTGCTTAATATTTTAAATTCCATAAATGAAATTCTGAAAAATAGTTTATAAATTTAATGGAATGTCTCTATTCTTCCTTTAATTCATCTTCAAGGCTTTTTTCGACATCTTCTGACTCTTCAGGGTCTTTTTTCTCGCCGCTGAACTTTATTTTGACCTTTCCTCTAAGTAAATCTCCAATTGTCCATTTTCTCTTTTTTTCTTTTGTTTCTTCAAGTCCTTCCTCTACGACCTCTACTTCTTCTTTTTGTTCTGGAGGAATTTGTGTATATGTATCATATGGGATTTGGGTTAATCTTACTTTCAAGGCGTTTTCTATCTTTTTTACAAGTCTTTCTTTTTCTCGGGGTAGAATTCCCTTTTCTGCCATTTTTATGGCTACTTCAGGCTCATAAATCATATCTGCAAGCTGTTTTTGACTCATATGTTTTGCACGTCTCGCCCTCATAATTGCCCAGTGGAAATTTCTTATCATTCCTGAATCGCCTGAGATATCTGCTTTAAGATTTGAATTTTTCAATTCTTCCTGGTATTTCTTGATTATTACCTTCTTAATTTCTTCATCCTGTTGTCTTTGTCTTTCAGAAATCTGTTCTTGGTTTTCTCTTTCTCTTGGTTTGAACCCTGACATGTATGTTAATCTTTCTCTTACAGTTGGCCTTTTTTCTATTTGTTCCCCTTCTTTGTCAAACTCTACTCTCTTTATTATGGGAAGATTTTCTCTATGAAGGCACCTATCACAAATCTTTACGATCCCCTCGTTTGATATTGCATCATACAATTCACCTGTAGCTCCACACCTAAAACAACTATTCATAAATATTCATTCTTTGCGGATTTTTTAAATATTCTTGTGTTAGAAAACGAGTAAATTAATGGCATTTATTGAGGATTTGTTAGTTCCTTTTCCAAGTTAACAGAGGTTGTCAGATTATAGAGTACCTTTTTATCATTAACTATTACTGCAGGGAAGCTTGTAACATTGAATTCTCTTATTAAGTAATTTAATGAGGAAAGGTTTCCATCTGTTGCTATTGGAACCAGTATAAGATTACTTCCTTGCTGTTGTTTAACTTCATATAAAATGTTTGACCATACGTTTTGTGTGGCCTTCTGGTGGATACTTGCGGGATCATATACATAAAGATAAATTATTGAATTGAACTGGTTTGGACACTTTTCTTCTATTTTCATAATATTTTGCCAGAGGATAGTTCTCAATAAATCATATTTGCTATGAGCAATCTTTAAACTGTCACTTATCTTTCCTGAATCTTCATATTGTTCTAGAACTCTTGCTTCATTATAGATCTTGTCTGCAAATTCAAGGTTTGAGTTTATGAGGTTCTGGCAGTTTTGTCCTATGTTTATTGAATTGCTCAACGCAACAGAATCCATTAGGGAAACTTCTGCTTGTGAATAGTAATCGTTTGTTTGTTGTAGTCTGTTTGACTCAAGGAACAATCCCAGTAAAAGTCCAAGTATGAATATTATCCCGGCTATAAGAAGGGCTTCCCAAAATGCGTTTTTTCTGTTTCCTAACATTTTACCACGAGTAATTCTTTTTGAACATCATCTTGTAAGCTGAAGCTGCTAACAATAAAGCTTGCAGCAGGAGATATACAAATAGATATCCTACAAGGCTTACGGGTCCAATCTTTTTAAATTCTCCTTCAGGTCTTGTGTATCTGAGAGCCAGGAGCGTGAATGCAGAGCCTACAACAATAAGGAGTATTCCAAATAGGATTAAGATATTAGGATGTAGGTTTATATCTCTCAGAGTCAAGATTGCGGCTTGGTTTTGAACGGAATATGTTGCAGAAAGAATTCTTACTAAAGCCAATCTTCCCCATCTGTAAACCATAACAATTATTCCTGAAACTCCTATGAGTAAAGAGGAAACAAAAAAAGGAAGAATGAAACTTCCAAGCATACCTCTTTTCATAAAAGCATTTTTGTATTTGTTGACTGTTTGAATCCCCCCTATGTTCCATCTTATTCTCTGTTTAAACCAAGGTTTCCATTTATCTGGGGCTACCGTGTAGACTCTTGCTTTGGGGCTCATCCTTATGTAATAGTTTTTGGAAACAAGATGCCAGGTTATCTCAATATCTTCAGTCATGTTTGATTCATCAAAGCCATGGATTTCATCAAATACGCTTCTTCTGTAAATTGCAAGAGGTCCGGGAGTTACATAAATAGCATCGACAAATCCGAGCAGTTTTCTTGTGAAAGCAATTATTCTGTATTCTATTGCCTGGAATCTTTCAAGAAATGTTTTTCTGTCGTTTTTTACAAGAACTGAAGAAGTGACTGC
>CAZKAU010000073.1:0-2604 GCA_964551065.1 Candidatus Woesearchaeota archaeon
AAAATTATTTTCTCTCTTAGAAAAAATAACGTAAGCTTCATCTAAAAAATCTTCAAACATCCGCGCAGTTTCTTTGATTTCAAAAAGATAACTCTCTTCATCTATCTCATCAGAGAATTCATTTTCATCATTCAATATCTTAATGATATCATAAATGCCTGTTCTTTTCAAGGGAACAACGCCTCTCGAATTAATAGCATTGTTAACTTCAGAATTTGATTTAATATAACTGATAATCTTGCTCAATTCTTCAACAATTCCATGGTGGCTGTCCTTGTTGCCTAAAAACTGTATAAGTGAACTTTGCATTCGATCTATATTAATGTGTCTTTGATTTGTAAAACTGTCAAGAAATTCATCACATTCATCAATTATCTCTGCCTCTGTAAGGGGTTTCCTGTTTAATGCAGACTCCAGTTTGTATTTCAAAGAATTGAAAACAATAACATCAGAATCTATATAAGAATTAAACTGCTCATAAAAACTACATCCTGGCCTCCTCTGATAAATTATGAATTTTGTATCATTAAGTCCCATATAACTTCTCTTTTGGGTATAATCCAAATTTTTCAAATCATAAACATCAGGCAAAACCGGGGACCAATAGGGACACACACTAGCAAGAGGAAGCCTTTTTACATCTTGAATATTCAAGATATTGCTTAAGTTCAAATTCTTATTCTGCTTAAGATATTCCTTTATCTTCCTAAAATTCCTTTCACGAATATCTATCTTGCATGGAATTTCCCAACTGTCTGCAGATTTATCTTTCTTTCTTTGATCTTCAATTTCCTTAGGGTCAAACTCAAAAATATCGTTTAACTTAGAATTAACCTCCCTTTTAATTTTGGGAATTGCAGATTCATTTGTTTTTATAAAAGCACACTCGTGATTATTCCTTCCGGTTATAACACTAATCTTCAGTCTTTTACTATTTCCTTTTAACAGATATTTTTCTTTCTCATAATCTTTCTTATACTGGTTCTGAAGACTTTTTCCTGGAACAACCACGGAGGTTTTTCCAAGTTGGTTTGCAATATTTAAGGCAATCGCAGATTTTCCTGTTCCACACATCCCCTTTATGAAAATTACTTTGGTTCCCTCTTTAATTAACTTCAATGCTTCATCAACCACATTCTCTTGAGTTTTCCCATTAGAAAAGGTCAGGGGTTTCAAGGATTCCTCATTTTTGTACAAGCTCCACATTTTCTCTTTTTTCTTATTGCAGTTCTAAAGAAAATAGCGTCTCTTTATAATTTCTGCTGTAAATTTTTGCAATAAAAGCCTCAGACAGGATTTGAACCTGCGACCCCTTGCTTTTTCTGCAGGTTGAAGATGTGAAAACATCTGGGTTCTGCTACGAAGCAAGTGCTCTGCCACTGAGCTACTGAGGCACAGTAATTATTTAGAAGAATCCCTTTTTAACTTTTTATAAACCAAAATAATCCGAAGACTGCACCAAAGAATAATAACCCCCTCCAGTAATCTGTATTTTGGGGCATGAAAAGTATTAATGCAAAAGATAGAACTGCTAAAGCTTTTAAGATAGAAGTCTTGTCCATTCGTGTTCTAACTAGAAGTAGATAGGTCTGCCCTGTTAAAATTTAATATTTAACCAAATAAAGCAGACAGACCCTCTGCTGCGCTTTCATGTTTCTCTTCCTCTTTGTGCTCTTCCTTCTTCTGTACTGCAGGTGCGGCACTTGAAGCGGCAGGAGCACTTGCGACAAGACTTGCATTTTCAAGTTCTTTGTCAATGTCTACACCTTTAAGGCTTACCACAAGGGACTTAACCTTAGAGTCATCAACATCGGCACCGCTAGCTGAAACAACTTTTTTCAAATTGTCTTCACTAACTTCTTTTCCAAGCTTGTGCAACAAGAGAGCTGCGTATACATACTCCATTATTGTGTTTCTCCGAATTTATTTTGTTGAGTTTTCATTTTATCCAAATAAGCTTGCAAGACCTTCAGCAGCATCTGCATGCTCCTCCTTTTTCTCTTCTTCTTTAGGTGCTTCAGCAACAGCCTCAACAGGTGAAACAACAGGTTCCGGTTCTCCTGTCATTATTCTATTTATTCTGTTGGCTTGTGCAGCAGCTTTTCCCAAAAGGAATCCTATGGTATCTTCAGAGGTGTAACCAATTCCAACTGCAAATCCAAGTGCTTTTGCAAATCTTTCTTTAAGACTCTCAAGAGTCCCTTCTTTGTCTATTTTTATCTCAAGATAAACTTTGTTTTCCTGTCCATCAAAAGCAGACAAGGGGGTGAATCCCACTGTAAAAGGTTTAATATCAAGTTTGCTCATAACCTCTGCAGCACCTTTTGAAATCTTCTCTCCTGCTTTTGCAATAACTTTCGGCTGCTTTATAGATATCTTCCCTTTTTCTATCTGAACCTGGATTCCGAGAGCCCCTAGTTCGGAAATTGCAGGTCCTGGAGGCAAATCTGTTGGTCCTGCAGGAACTTCTATGTTCTGAGTTCGCAAGGAGTTTTCCACATCCTGTGGTGTGAGCTGGAATGCTGCCAGACGTTCAGGATCAAGCCATATTCTCATGGAATATCGGCGCTCGCCGAAGATTCTTACCTCTGCAACACCGGGCAG
>CAZKAU010000074.1:0-2534 GCA_964551065.1 Candidatus Woesearchaeota archaeon
GCAAGTAAGAAATATGTGATTGTCTTCCATATTCTGCAATTAAAATAGCATCTGCCCTCCCTATGTCCCTTTTCCTTTTAAAATAATCAGAATAAGCAGGAAACAATTCACAAGCACGAATTCTTGCAGAGTCCTTATCTGGCATACCTTTCATCGTTACTTTCTTCCATGCTTGAGGAGTAACAAAAGTTACGGGGAATTGCATTGCAGCAATTATACCAATCCACAAGCCATATCCCTTTCCGAAGTTAAACATTGATGTTACTCCCTGGCCAGGCATTGCAGAAACTTTTTCAATAAAAACATGACAATCATTTGGCTTAACATCTCTAAAAAGAGAAGCCATTCGTGACGGCATATACTCATTTTTAAAAGTCTTTCCTTTCTTAATCCTTGTTATTGGAGTATCATATATCTCAACAAAATTTTCTCTAATTATAACAACAGCCCCCGTTAAACCTGGATCTATCCCAATAAAATCCATTATCACTCCCCCCACCGATTTCTTCTCACCACCTTTGTTTTTTCCTCTATCTGAAACCACTTTTCTTCTACAGTACGAAATAATGATTGCATAACATCAACGTTTTCTTCAGCGATGGAAACAAAATCTTCCCTACTCTTAAAAGACTGTGAACAAATATCACGAAGTTCTTCCATAGATAGACAATTTGCGCATGACATGACATTATCTATTCCATAATTAAACAAAATATCGAATTCAGCTTCCCTAAAAGGGATAGCTGTTTTATTCCTTTTGAATCTTGCTGCAACACGAACTCCATAAACTCTTTTTTCTTTAAGGTACTCATTTGTTAACTTTTGAATTTGAGCAAGCCAAACAACCTGGTGAGTATAGAAGTCAAGGGATTTACCACCCGTCCTATAGTACTTCTCACCAAATGCTTTTTTATCAATAATCTGCCTTACCTGAGAAATTAAAAATACAGTAACATCTTTCCCTGCCATTTTAGAGCATAAATTATTGAAAAAATTTGCGCTGAAATACTTTGCTTTCTCAGTTCCATAAGACCCATCAAGCTCTTTCCCTGTCTTTATAGAATTGTCCATTCTTTTCGTTCCAGCCTCAGAATCCATTGAATCAATGGAATCTGCGACATAAATAAGAGCCTCTCCTTTTTCAATATTATCTATCCTCCCTAAAAGATCTCTTCCAAATGCCTCACATGTCATTGGAGATTTCCTAATAGTATTTATATCAGGAATCCACTCAACAGCATCATAAAACTGCTGACCATACATCTCTTCCACAGGCATATCCATAACGCCCTCAATGTTGTTATAAACAAGATGCAACTTTTCGACAGGAGGAAAAATTTCACTCTTAATTGATCGAATCTTATAATGGGCTTGTGCAAGGGCTTCTAATGCCAACAATGTTTTGCCGCTACTTCCATCACCAACAATATTAATAACCCTTCCTCTTGCCCATCCCCCGTTTCTTCCTTTCTGACTCGCAGCAAGATTTAACCTTAAACATCCGGTAGGAAGAAATTCAACACGCCCATTTTTTTTACAAACATTAATTGGTTGTTGAATTTGATTCACTACTCTCCGGCGAACAACTTGTTCCGTCATCATCCCCTCCGTTCTCTATAAAGTTTTCGAATTTTTCTTTATCGATTCTCCATTGTCCGCCAATCTTAATTCCAAGATGATACTTTTTAATCCAATTTATCAAAGTGGCTTTGACTATTGGGTTTCCTTTCTCTTCAAGAATTTCTAATGCATCTTTTGTTTTTATAAGTTCCAAAATTACCTCCTTCTCCTTACTACCCTTTGTGAATCAGAGCTTTGCTGTTGGGAATTCTCTTCTTTCTGCGGCTCAGGTCTCCTGCGTACCTGAGGCGCTTCTTGATTCTTTAGAGACCTCTGCTGTGAAATTTCACCATATCTTTTTTCACACTTATTATAGATTTCATCACTGCATTCAGATTGACAATATTCAAATTTCTGAAAATCACTGCCAAAGTTGCCTCCGGCACCACAAGCATTACCTGCGTCTCTTTGTGAAGATTCCTGTCCCTGCTGTTCAGGTCGCCGTCTCGCCGTGGGAGCTTCTTGCGGCTGAGAAGGCTCTTGGCGCTGTGGCTCAGGTCGCCGTCTCGCCGTGGGAGCTTCTTGCGGCTGAGATTGATTAGGGTTAGCATTATTTTCTTCCATATCTGATTGACAGGTATCAGAAGAAAAATATATCTGACAAACTTCTTCATAAGAAGGAATAATAAGCATTTCATCAAGTGGGATTAAGGAAATATCTTCTTCAGTATAAGGATCACTCCTTTTCAAGAAGTTAATAAAAGCGGGTTTGACATAATCATTCTTATCACCGATTTTCTCCAAAGTTGTCTGAACTTCAAGTACTCTCCCATCAAAAGGATCTGAAAACGTAACATACCCTTCTTCAGATGTTTCCGCCCTCTCACATAGAGGCTCCTCAAAATGCATATAAGAGAAGTCAAAAAGTTTGAACCCATTATAAGATTCATCCCTATAGTCATAGACCTTATATA
>CAZKAU010000075.1:0-2485 GCA_964551065.1 Candidatus Woesearchaeota archaeon
TCAATGTCACAAACCAAACTTCAACAACATCTTCAACCACTGTAACAACATCTGGAGGCGGTGGTGGAGGCTCTACGGGAGTTACAACTTCAGAAGGGACCGGAACAACCACTCCTAATGATTCCAACAATAGCGGAGTTAGTCCCTTAATACCTTTAACAGGAAGCAATTCTTCAGGAAGCAGTAATCCTTTAGGAAGTTCAGGCATTACAGGAGGAGTCATCGGAGCACTAACCTCTTCAACAGGAATAACGACAATCATAATTCTTCTTGCCCTGGGAATAGGAACCATTGCATTCTTTATGGTAAAAAGAAGCATATCAAAAAATAAGAGTGACAAAGAATAATTAATTATTATCTTCCTGTTCTTCCATCTTTTCCTGAAGATTCGTATTGTTAAAACTTATATCAAATAAGGATATGATAAAGTCAAATACTCTCAAGAATACTTCAAATATAACTATGAAAAGCAAGTAAATTATTATGTCTCCAAAGAATTGTGGGAGGCTCTGGAAGTGGCTCAAGATTGTTTCGAACTTGAAAAAGCTTGGAGTAAGCAATGCAACTGAAAGAAGAGTGAATGGTATGAGCTTAGCTACGTTTTCTGAGAGTTCTTTCTTGTAGTAAGAGGTCATTCTTGCAGCAATTACAATTACCGCAGAGATTAAGAAGATATTTCCAACTGTAAGATCTGTAAGTATAATAAGGAATAATGAAAGTACGGAGAACCAAAAGAATACTACGAAAGGTACTATGACTATGTATTCTATAAGGAAAAGGAAGCCTTTATAGAGAAGATAAGCAAAAGGTACAGAAGATTTATTGTATTGGTTTAGATTAAGTCCGAATATATCTTTTTTAGAAACTGAAGCATAAAATCCCCTAACGAAAAGCAAGTACAAGAGGATAACAAGAAGGACAAGGAAGAGATTTATGAAACTCTGACCCCAAGAAGGAAGGTTTCCGAGAAGCTGATTATACGAATTAGTAATGCTTGTAACGGTTGAATTCACCTCAATCATTAATTTAGGAGGAATAAATTCTTTTTAAATCTTAACTCATCTCAATTAAATTTAAATAGAATATTTTTCTTTCATTGGTATGATTGACATAAAGCTTCTTCGTGATAATCCTGATGCAGTCAAAGATAATATTAAGAAGAAATTTCAGGATGAAAAATTAATTATTGTCGACCAAGTTTTGGAATTGGATGCTAAATGGAGAAAAGAAAAGCAAAAGGGAGACAATCTAAGAAAGCAGAGGAATGTTATTTCTGAAGAGATAAATAAGGCAAAGAAAGCCAAGAAACATAAGGAAGCGGAAGGATACATCAAGAAAGCTAAGGAGCTTCCGGAGAAGATTGCAAAGAATGAAAGAAAGACAAAGAATCTTGAAAAAAAGAGAAACTATCTGCTTGCTCAGATTCCGAACATGATTTCGAAGAGAGTTCCTTCTGGAAAGAGTGATGCAGAGAATGTTGTTGAAGAAGAAATTGGAAAACCAAAGAAATTTGATTTTGAAGTCAAAAGTCATACCGAGATTCTTGAGTCTCTTGGAATGGCAGATTTTGAATCTTCGGGAAGGGTTGCAGGAACCGGATTTTATTATCTTGAAGGAGATATTGCATTGTTGAATCAGGCTCTGGTGAGATTTGCAATTGATACAATGATGAGAAAAGGTTTCAAATATGTTGAAACTCCTTTGATGTTAAATAATGAGATAATTAACAGAGTTACTGATTTGAATGATCAGGAAATGATGATTTACCGAATAAAGAATGAGGACAAGTCTATGATTGGAACCTCAGAACATTCCTTAATAAGCCGTTATGTTGATCAAGAGATAAATGAAAAGTTGCTTCCTATAAAGCAGACCTCTTATTCTATGTGTTTCAGAAAAGAAATTGGGAGTCATGGACTTGATGAGAAAGGGCTTTTCAGGACGCATCAGTTCAATAAAGTTGAAATGGTGGTTTTATGCAAGCCCGAAGAATCTGATAAGTTCTTTGATGAGCTTAAAGGAATAACTCTTGAAATATTTAAGGAACTTGAACTTCCCGTTAGAGTTTTGAGGCTCTGTTCCGGGGATTTGGGGAATTTGAAGTATGAACAGATTGATGTTGAAGTTTATTCTCCTAGGAAAGAAGGATATTTTGAAGTTGCTTCGTGTTCTAATTTAACTGATGCTCAAGCCAGAAAGCTTGGAATAAGCACGAGAATAAAAGGAGATAGAATTGTTCCGCATACACTAAATAATACCGCTCTTGCCACCTCTAGGGCTCTTGTAGCTATCCTAGAGAACCATCAGCAGGAAGATGGAAGCATAAAGATTCCAAAGGCACTTCAGCCTTACATGAATGGGAAGAAGATTATAAGGAGAGGGTAATAATTCTACAGTAAAGATATTCTTTTAAACTATTTATTTTAAGTTGAAAGATGAGTGAAACAAAAGATCCTTGGGAAGATAACGATGAGCTTTTTGAAAG
>CAZKAU010000076.1:0-2442 GCA_964551065.1 Candidatus Woesearchaeota archaeon
CTTCTCCGCAAGTCTGTCATCCGCAAGACAAAGTGCGCAAAGTCCTTTATTGTACAGTGTAAGTTGCGGATCATTCTTTATCCTCATTTCTCCGATAAAAGGACTGCCGGATTTGTAATCTCCTATCACGACTTTCCCGTCTCTCAATCTAACATAATCTATTCTTCCGCTAAACTCCCTCGTTCCAACAATAAATTTGAAAGGAATCTCACTTAAGATAGGAGGACCTTCTTCAATCATGAGAGGGTAAAGTTGAGTGCAAATCCCTTTCAAATCAGAATGAATAACCCATTTTTCACTATCATAACTCCAAGGCAGAGGATTTCCCGATTTTTCCGAGCCAATGACGGTTCTCATCCATAAACCTTGTGCATATTTGGAAAATTCTTCAGCATTGGAATATTTCTTTTTTGAGGATTTCTTTGCAACTTCTTCCTCAGTCCCATGTTTAATCCAGAATTTTTCTATCATATTATGAAGCAAACTTCCTTTGACATATACAGGAAGCCTCAAAGAAGGCACTTTTTCTACATAGGAAAGATAATATCTCATTCCGCAATAATTGGCTTTGTCAACCCTGGTTGCAGTCCACGATATCATAAAATTCTATCTTTTTTGCAATATAAAAGAATTATTGCAATCAAAACCTTTTTAAGGCAACTCAATCATATAATTTCAATGGTATTCAAAATTAACATAGCAGAAAAATCAGGAAAGACTTACAGAGTTGAAACTGAAAACGAAGATATTCTGGGAAAAGCGCTTCATGAAAACTTAGATGGGTCTTTAATTTCTCCTGACCTTGCAGGTTATGACTTTGAAATAATGGGAGCAAGTGACCTTGCAGGTTTTCCCTCTGTTGAGGAAGTTGATGGTGTAGGTTTGAAAAAAATCCTTCTTGATTTTAACAAAAAAGGAATGAATAAGAGACCTAAGCATGAAGGAAAGAGAAAAAGATCAGACAACAGGCCAAAGGGACTTAGATTGAGAAAAACAGTAAGAGGAAAAGTAATTTCTCCTGCAACAGTTCAGATTAATCTTAAAATTTTGAAGGAAGGAGGGAAAAAACTTTCTGAAGTTTTCCCTGACCAGAATAAGGCTCCTGAACCAGAAAAACCCGCAGAGAATACCGAAGCTCCAAAAGCAGAAGCATCTGCAGCTTAATTTCCTTCTATCAGACAAATTTTTATAAAACCTGAAAATTTCAGGCAGGAATGTTTTTAGAAACTTTATCATCACATTTACCTCTGGAAGAAGTTTCAGAGTTGGTAAAAGATACTTCTCAGAAATTTTATGATGATAGGGGTCTGTCTGCAGTAGTAGAGCAAGATCGCGTAATTGCAAAGGAAATAAAAAACGCTCATAGGGTTCCAAAATTGTATAACCAATTCCCCCCTCATAAAAATGTAAGAAGCATGATTGCAAAACTATATCAGCAATCCCCTGGAGCTTTATTGGATTTTTCTGACAGAATTATGTCAAGACTAGTAACTTATAGGAGATATCAAGGAGATATTATTAGAGATTTTACTGTTTACTCATATGATGTAAGTTCAATAAATCAAATGTTGAACAAAGTTCCTATAAATGGAGATCCAAGAACATTCTTAATAAACGCATGGCCTGAACCACCGAACCCCATTAAGAGAACCCCCGAATCTTTGGCTTTAGATAATATAAGAGAGAATCTCTGGACAGATTATGTAAATTTTATGAGAGGCTCTTTAATAAGATTTCAACAAAAACATTAAAAACATATTTTTCATAGAATACACATGAAAAAAGAGGCAGCATTTTATTTTTTATTTTTAATCTTAATGATTGGAATAGTTTCTGCAACAACAATTCCTATTTACGTAAAACCTCTTCTTCCAAATGGAACCTTAACTCCAAACACTCAATACAACTATACTTTGAATTGGACTAGTGATAACAATTGTTCAAATGTTATTTATTCTAATTCAAATATTACTGTGACAACAGGAAGCGATGGAACAGGATTCTTTAATGTTACAATCCCAAACAATATCACAGCAGTTCCTGCTTATATGTGTGAATATCGTGATGGTTCTTTAAGGGCAGTCCATCAACTTTCAGGACAAATCTTTGACAGAATATATGCGCAAAATCTTAATATCAGCGACCAAATTTATGCTTCTGGAAATGTAACTGGCTCAGGAGGATTTTTTAGCTCCTTGGGAAGTGTCTTAAGTAGAATTGTCAATTTATTTGTAATGAACATTGATGCAACAGGAAACATAAATACCCTTGGAAATGTTTCCGGATCATATATTTTAGGAGATGGAAGATTCCTTACAGGAATAACGGCAACAGCAAGTCCTGCAGGAAATAACGGAGCAGTTCAATTTAATGATGCAGGAGCAACGGGAGGAAATGAATCAGCATTTAGATTCAATAAATCTTCTTCGGCTGTTGAAATAA
>CAZKAU010000077.1:0-2394 GCA_964551065.1 Candidatus Woesearchaeota archaeon
GGAATATTGCAATAACCGCTATTATTATAATCCAATATGTAAAGTAAAAACTTGGAAGCCCCAAGCTTGGAACCAATTTATCTATGTAAGGAACAAGAGGTGTTATCGGAGGAACTTTTACAGCCCTTACCACTGCAGGCTGGAAAGCATAAATCCAAACGATTCTTCCAACGAGCCAGATTGCACCAGCCATCAAAAAATATCCCACGGTTACTGAAACGTAACTCAAGACTTCCAAAGTCTTTCGATATTTATTTCCTATCCTATCAATAAGTTTGATTCCCCAACTTGTTCTGTATAACAAGAGTAGGCCTTCTCTTTTCACATTCCTCCTTTTTTTGTAAAGGAATATGCTTAAGAAAATTACAAATATGCCCAGCAATGTCAAATCGTAAACCAAAAAACTCATCTCTTTATTTCCTCTTTAAAGGTCTGAAAGCTCGCTTCTTGCATTTTCTGCATTTTACTTCGCCTTTCAGTATTTTTTGAGGGTCAGCTCTAACTTTTGTACTGCAATTTTTGCATACAAAAACATTCTTGAATTCTCTGTTCATTGCTTCTAAGATTTTCGCCATAATTAGTTTACAGAAAGTTGATTTTTAAAGCTTCCCAATTTCAAATTTTTAAAACTAAAGGGGACTATATTTTTCTCTTTACAATCTTTTCGCCCTCAATGTCCCAATATTCAATTGTTGAATTGACTTCAATCTCCGGCTTGATTTCATCAGGGCATTCAAGTTCAATTGTTTCAAAGCTTTCTAAGTCCATAACACTTATCTTGGAATCAGATATTGATAAGACCTGTGCCTTTCTTTTTTCAACCAAAGGAACTTCAAAACGATCGGTACCTGGAATAACAAAAACCTTTTTCTTATCTCCAAGCATTGAAATTGCCTCGACTTTGCACTTGTGAGCCCCATGCTTCCCGGTCTTACTTATGTCCATACTTTTAACTGTGTAAGGAACTCCATCAAGAATAATATTCGTTCCAGGTTTGGCTTCCGTAGCACTTATAAGTTTTAAGACCATGGCTTAACAACAAAATGTGCGTTTATAAAAGTTTTCCACTCTTTCAAAATTTTCTGTCTTATTGAAAAATTTCTAATTCCTAGCCTTTAACCAAAACCTTAAAAACGCCCTAAATCATTCACTTTGAATGGCTTTAGAAAAAAAAGATTTTATTGAAATAGAATTCACCGGAAGAATCAAGGGCGGAGAAGTCTTTGACTCTAATGTTAAAGAAGAACTTGAAAAGTTGCATCAAGGGCATGACCACCCTGTTAATGCAGAACCTTTCACATTATGCCTTGGCGAGGGAATGTTTATGCCTGCAATAGAAGATTTTCTCATAGGAAAGGAAGAATCTGGGGATTACGAGATTGAGCTTCCTCCGGAAAAAGCTTTTGGGAAAAGAGACGCAAAACTTATTCAAAGAATCCCCTTAAGGGTTTTCAAGGAACAAAATATTAACCCTGCACCAGGATTCCTTTTCAATTTTGACGGAAGAATCGGAAAAGTAATCGCCTCCACAGGCGGAAGAGTTATTGTTGATTTTAATAATCCTATCTCAGGAAAAGATGTTATTTACAATGTCAAGGTTTTGAAAAAAGTTACTAACATAAAAGAGAAAGCAAAAGCTTTGATAAGATTCCTTTTCAGAAGCGATTTGGATTTTGAAATAAATGAAAAGAAAATTATTATTGAATCTCCAAAACAGCTTGCAGAATTTGTAAAGATGTTTGCAGACAAATTCAAAGAAATTCTTGATCTTGATGTGGAGATTAAAGAAATCTCAGAAAAAAATGAAAAAGCTCAGGAATCTAAAAAATAATTCCCTGAGCAAAAATTGAAAATAAATTAATTTTAGATTATAATTCAAATTCAGGTTCAGAATAAATTTGGTCTAATTTTCTTCCATCCAAATTGCTGTACTTCTCTCTTAATATCCTTTCAATTTCAGGCCTGTCTTCTTCAGGTATTCTTTTCAGTCTTGGTTCCAGTGCGAAAGGATCCAGGAATGTTCTTTGGTAAACCCTATATCCTTCAATTCCTACATCTGTAACGCAGACTCTTTTGAATCCAAGAGGAGTATCAACGACTTCATTGCCCTCTCTCTGATAAAGCCCTGCAACAACAATCTCTCCACTAGGCATTAAGGTTTTGTCAAGAGAATATTTGCAAATCCCTGTTCCATGTGCTTCTCTGCTGAACTCAAAATCCATAAAAGGATCTGCACTTATTCCAGATTGTTTCCTGAATTTCTCTTTTGCCATTTTATCATAAATTAATCTAAGGTTGAACCAAAAGTTTCTATAACAATGTTGTAAAGTCTTCTATCCTTTGCAGTTATTGAGTCTCCACTTCTTACATTGGTATAGGTATCTTCTCCTCTAA
>CAZKAU010000078.1:0-2339 GCA_964551065.1 Candidatus Woesearchaeota archaeon
TCAAAGAATATTTTCTTTTTACCGAGAAGTTTTCTATGATAATCTTTCCAATTTACATTTCTGGTGTGGCTGCTTGTCAAAAGCAATATTTTTCCTTTTTTTGTGAGATATTTTGATGCAAATCCTAGAAAATCATTGATTACTTCACTTCCCTCTTCTCCTCCTGTAGTGTCTATTCCTGAATCAAATTTTTCTTCAGGAAGGTAAGGGGGATTGAAAAGAATCAAATCGAATTTCCCTTTTATATTTTCAAAAAGATTTGAATTTACCACATTTGATTTTGGAAACCTATTTTTTAGATAAGTTATTGCAAGGGGATTTATATCTGCAGCAGTGATGTTCTCTTGCAAGACTCCTGATTTTATTGCCGTTTCTGCCTGTATTCCTGAGCCTGAACCCATATCCAATACTTTCGAAGGCTTAACTTTTGATACTTCTTTTTTTACAAACTCGCTTAACAAAAAAGAATCTTCTGCTGGTTGGTAGATCTCTGACATCAGAACAAGCCGTTGAAGAAACTAATGATTTGATCCTTGAATAAAAATATCACTCCAAGAAGTCCCAAAAGAATTATTAAAATTGCGATAAGAACAGTTGTTATCGCTTTTACCTTTGGTGCAGAAGATTCGTAAGATGATATTTGAGATTTCTGTTGTAGCTTTGGCTCTTCCTTGACAGATTCGCTTTCAGTTGGTTTCGGAAGAGGTTTGAATTTTGGAACTTCTACTTTCGATGATAATTGGCTTGGTTTTGGGGCTAGAGTTGACTGAGGTTTTGTAGTAACTTCTGGTTTTGAAGATTTTACGGTTTGGGTTGCCTGTCCTGAACTTTCTGGTTTTGCATTAACCGATTCAGGAGAATTTGGGACCCCTATTTCCTTAGGTTCTTCCGTCCAAAGTCTCTCGTTGCCTGACCTCTGCTTGTTCTCAATCATCTGATACTGCAAATTCCTGGCAGCTTCTTCAATTTCCTCCTTTTTATATCCTGCATTATAGAATGATATCATGGCATCTTTCAGAGAGAATCCTCTCAAGATTGCTGTTTTCAATCCTCCGAGTATATCCTCATTTGCCATTCTAGTAATTATAATTTAGAATTTTAATACTTTCCCATTTGAAGAGAGGTGGGATGTTGCTCCAGATTGGTACCCTAATTCCGAAGACAGCTCCATCATAGGCTCTTCCTGTTCATGGGTTCCATGTGCAGGGATTACATGTTTAGGTTTTAACATTTCAAGTAAATCTCTCAAATCCTCTCGGGAGCCATGTCCAGATACATGAACATCTGATTGAATTCTTACCCCCTTCTTCTTAAGTTTTCCGTCCATGGTCTGTCTTGCTTTGATATTAGTGTCTGTCGGAATTATACTTGAAGAGAAGATTACATTGTCTCCATCTTTCAATTGAAGAGGGGTTTCTTCTTTTACTATCCGATCTAGGACCGAGCCAGGTTCTGCCTGATGTCCTGTGCAGACAATCAAATATTTTCCCTTGTCTTGATTTACTTTTCTAAGGAAAGAGTTAATCTGTTTTTTATATTTCAAAATCATTACATCTTTTCTGAAAGGGCATTGTTTAACATTTATTGCACAAGTCACATATCTATTGAGACTTCTTCCGAGAAAAACAATCTTTCTTCCAGTTTTCTTCCCAAAATCAACTATGCTTTTCAATCTTGCAATATGTGAAGAGAATGTTGATATTAACAATGCTGATTTTTTGTTTCTTACGGCAGTCATTGCTTCTTCAAGCAAATCTCTGGCTATTCTTTCACTAGGAGTCCTTCTTTCAGTTCCGGAATAAAGAGAATCTACAACCAGAATATCTACTCCTTTTTTACCAATCTCTTTCAACCTTTTGTAGTTTGGAGGTTGTCCTATTACAGGATGATCGTCAAATTTGAAATCCAGTGCATAAAAGAAATTTCCTTCATGAGTTTGTAAGTAAATGAACACGCATTGGAGTGTTGAATGGGTTGTGTGGATAAATTCTGCCTTGTACTTTCCGCTTTTTCCCTTTATAGTATAAGTGGAATTTTCATTAATCTTTATTCGGGGATTTTTTAATTGAATTCTTTCATCCCGAAGCATTGTTTCAAGAAATTCTATAGTGAATGGACTTCCCAGTATTTTTGCATTTGGATATCTTTGCGCGATATAAGGAACGGCGCCAATATGGTCAAGATGAGAATGTCCAATGATTATTGCACGAACCTTGTCTTTCCATCCGAGCTTGTCCAGAACAGTATCATCAGGGATTGCCCCTATTTTCCTTAATTCCTTTTCAGTTTTTTGGGTCTTATCCTCAAGTTCTTTTTCCTGAAGTTCAACTAAGGCCGGA
>CAZKAU010000079.1:0-2312 GCA_964551065.1 Candidatus Woesearchaeota archaeon
CGTGTAGAGTATTTGACCCCTCCATATTAGGCAATGAAAATTATCTTATAGGAATAATGAATGGGCGTGAACTTCCGGAAATCGTTGGAGAACAAATCCATTACAGAAAATTCCGTCCAGGACTATTCTCATTTGATTCGAAAAAATTGGAAATAAATTGGATTGCAGATAATCCCTTCTTAGAAGATCCCATTGCAACAACAATAACATTCGCAAGCGAGCTAATAGAATTGAATAAAAAAGAAGCCTTGCTTTACGCACATGTCAATGACTCTTTTGTCAGAGTCTACAAACTCAACCTGGAAAAAATAAAAAAAATGTTGCCTAAAAATATCTAGATTAAAACTTTCTTCTTTTTCACAGACTTATATGCTGCAACATACATTCCTGCATTCCAGCCCTGAAAACTTTCAACCCCTGCCTCAGACTTTCCGACTTCTCCTGTAAGTCCATTAATCCATTCTGGAAAATTTCCATTGTTTAACATATTTGCTTCTGCAAGTTTTTTCAATTGTTTCTCAGCCTCATTAAAATGTTTCATTTTTATCAAAGCCAAGACATAAAATCCTCCGATAAAAGTCCAGATTCCAGCATTAGAATAATGCCAAGGATAGCCTGCCTCGCAATCCATAAAATAATCATGCCAATCTTTGCTTCCCTGAACTATGGGAGGATAAGTTGTCTTCACAGGATAAGGTTGATTAACCTTGTTCTTTTTTATGTAATTTAAAATTCTCTCTGATTTTTCTTCACTTGCAAGTCCATAAACTATCGCCAATAAATTACCCAGAGAATCAAACCATTCGCCTTTTTCATGATAACTATTATGGTTTTTCCATCTCCATGGAAGATAGAATCCCTTATCTTCATCCCAAAGTCCAAAATCCTTATTCTCATTAACAACTCTCTTTAACTTCTCTGCCTGTTTCTTTTTTCCCGCAAGAATCAAAGCACGATAATACAATGCCTGTGTATTGATAGTATGTCCATATCTGTGGGGAAAAGCATCCTGCCAATCTGTCGTCGGTTGTTGTTCAGGCATCCCATCTTCCCCAGAATCCTGATAATCTAACCAAACGAAAGCCTTCAGAATATTTTTCTTATATCTCCTAAAAACAGAAGCATCGTGATATTTATCTCTAAAATTATAATTCCCCAAAATAAACCAAAGACTAGAATCTATAGACATAAAATCAACGTGGTGTGCACGGGACTTCGTATACTTATCCACCGCATTAGGAATTTGCCCCTTGTGAGATTGATGTTCTGCCAAAGTTTTAATAGAATTTTTTATCGCCTCTTTCAAAGACTTATCTTTAACAAGTGAAGCTCCGAGAGACATAATCATAGAATCTCTTCCAAAGACCATATCATAGCCGGGATAAGCCGCAAAAAATCCATTAGGAGTCTCACATTTCTTCAAAATCCAAACAGCCTTTTCATAGGCCTCTTCTATAACATCACCCATTTTAATTAAATAGTCTGAGAACTTTATAAATTTTCAGGATAATTCCTAATCATCAAAGATCACAAATCCATCAGGAACAACCTTGCCATCAAATAAGAAATTGTAGACTCAGCGCCCTGATTAAGATTAATTGCATTTTCACCAAGCCCATCATAACATCCTCCGGTAGAATGATCATAAACTACCTGGTTCAGAGTATTTTTTCCTACAAACCAGTTAAAGGTCTTCATAGTGTAATTTCTGTACTTCTCATCTCTGGTTATTTTGTAAGCAAGAATCAAGGATTGAATCATATATGACGCTTCAATAGGTTGCTGATCATAGTATGCTTTTTCCTGATCCTTATGATACCATCCCCGCTGACCAATGGGAACGAAAATTCCATCCTCAAAAGTTTGTGAAATCAAGAAGTTAAGGCTCTCGAGCCCTATATCTAAGAATTCCCTCTTGCCTGTAGCAAGATAAGCATAGAGAAGAGATTCAGGAAGTTTACTGTTAGCATAAGTCATAAATGGCTCAAACCATCTCCATTCTTCACTAAATGAATTCCTGTAAAGACTTACAAGAGAATCCCCGAGAGTTGCAATCAATTTCCTAAGTTTTGAAGAATGTAAAGCTTTATTATAATAATAAAGACCTTGAATCATAAAAGCAATAGACCTGGGAGACTTCATATCCGGAGTAACCTTAATCGCTTTAGCCATTATTCTAACAGCTTGCTTCCTAAAATCTTCAGGAATGTCTGGAGAAGAAATAAGATAACCTAAAGCCCAAACAGCTCTTCCATGTGCATCTTCGCTCCACAATTCACTATTAACCTGCCTATCCTGATCGACATAATTAT
>CAZKAU010000080.1:0-314 GCA_964551065.1 Candidatus Woesearchaeota archaeon
TACGCCATTATATCCCGTCTCTTGATAAAAAGAAACATTTCAGCTAGAATTTATTGAAACATTAACATTTGCAAGATGAGTGTAATAATAAGTTAAATTATCTCCATTAGGATCTGAAAAATAATCATTAAGATTAAATGCGTCTAAGAGGTTAGTATTGTAAGGCCAAGATTGGTTGGGAATGGGTCCTGTAAAAATTGGAGGAGAGTTAGTTATGTTTATTTTCGTTGGAATAGAGGTATCAGCTTTAACTAAAAAAAATAAAGATACAACTATCAAAGAAGCCATTACTACAAACAAAAGAATTCTCCTCT
>CAZKAU010000080.1:324-2201 GCA_964551065.1 Candidatus Woesearchaeota archaeon
TTTCTGGCATAATATAATCACCGTAATCTTATTTAATAACTTTTCTGAGTCTTCTCGCCCGAGTAAGATTTAAATACTTTAGAAAGTACTTAAAAAGTATCAAATGGGAGAAGTTATATTCGAAGGTGCAAAAATACAAGTAGGGGACAGAATCAAAATCCCTAAACCTGTAATGGATACTCTCAAGCTTAAAAAAGGACAAAAAATCACAATAAGATTCAATCCAGATAAAGGAGAGATTATAATTAAAGAAGATAAGAAGAAAAAGAAATGAATCTTACAAAAATTTTCTTTTCATCTCTGTTGGTTTTGATTTCTATTTCATTAGCTTCTGCCGCAGTAACATTAAATTCTCCAATAGATACTGCCAATACCTCCTCCCCTCTAATAAACTTTAATTGCTCTGCAACATCGATAACAGGCTTGGCTAATATTACTCTTTATGGAAATTGGACTGGAATTTGGACCGCAAACGAGACAAAATCTGTTTCAGGAACATCCAACACCAGTGTTTTCACCAAGGCAATTCCTGAAGGAAATTTTGTGTGGAACTGTCAACAGGAAGACATACTTGGAACAAAAAGCCTTGCACCTTCAAATTTCACATTTGATGTGGACAGAACACTTCCTTCTATTTCAACAGTTCTAATAAATGAAAGTTATCTTTGTGGGACCTCTTCAGAAGTCAGGGTAAATTGCACCGCAACAGATTCCTTAACCGGAGTGGATAATATAACAATAAATGCTCAAGGACCAAGCGTAGATCAGAATTACACTGCCTCCATCCTGAGCGGGAATACTTATTATTCTGATATCCCTATAACTCAAACAGGTATTTGGAATTTTACTTGTTTCGCATCTGACTTTGCAGGAAATTTAGCAAACAAAACATCTTCAAATTTTCAAACCTACTACACTACTCCGGATTTAACACTTTATCCTTCAGATATAACTTTTAGTCTAAACAACCCCTCTGAAAACATACCTATAACAATCTCCGCACTTATCCGTAACAATGGGTGTCAGGATGCAAATAACTTTTGGGTTTCATTCTATGATGGAGACCCTAGTTTAGGAGGATTCCAAATAGGAACAAACAAGTCTATCTCTGTTCCACAAAGATCAAACACTTCAACAAATATTTCCTGGACAACAGTGATAGGCCCTACAAATTTTTTTGTGATCCCAGACTTTAACAATTCTATAGTAGAAGGAAATGAAACAAATAACAAGGCTAATAACACTATTGAAGTAACCTCTTGGCAAGATTTCTATGGAAACATAAGTTCATCCAAAGCCTTGGGAAACAGCCTAATTGAAAATATGACTCTTTGGCTTAACGAATCCACTTCCACAGGAGTAATCTTCATAGCAGATAAGGAGAGCATAATCCATTGGAATTCCCTTTACGCGATAGGAAGAGACACTTCAAACAATGCGGTTTCAAACGATTTTTCAGATTTAGATGCGGTTTTCAATATGACTGGATTTAATGACTCCATATCTAATAAATTCACGACGGATGGGAGTACCCCGAAAGCAACTGAAAATTTCACGATTCAATCCAGAATTATCCCAGATGTTCCGATAATAAATTCCACCAACAACACAAATTTCATAACAGGTATTCTTTGG
The DNA here is from genome assembly GCA_964551065.1 of Candidatus Woesearchaeota archaeon. Taxonomy (GTDB): domain Archaea; phylum Nanobdellota; class Nanobdellia; order Pacearchaeales; family GW2011-AR1; genus JAKLIN01. Next base: position 1,960 of record CAZKAU010000080.1, read on the forward strand.
GATGCTTCTTCAGATACCGATAACCAATTCGATCAAACAGACAAAGAGAAAGTAGTCTTTGCAACAAAAATTAACAAAGATGCTCAAGGAGCATATGGAAAATACGATTATGAAATAACCATACCTGTAAGACTAAGAGACCAGAATACTGCAGACACCTCTGAGGTTTACTTTTATTACGAACTAAATTAATTATAAAAAAATTAAAAGAAAAATTATTTTTTCTTCTTAGAAGTCTTTTT
>CAZKAU010000081.1:0-2177 GCA_964551065.1 Candidatus Woesearchaeota archaeon
AAAAAGACCTACTTCATCTATGGCGACAGGAAATTTTTTGAATTTTATATTCCTTAACCTTGTTTTAACCTTATCAATTGTTTCCTCGTCTATATCTCCAAGAAACTTCAAAGTAAGATGCAAATTCTTCATGTTTGTAATCTTTCCATAGAATTCAGGAAGTTCATTTTGGATTTCGCCAATCTTCTCTGCAACTTTTCCGGAGATGTCAATAGACACAAAAGCTCTCATTTTATTAATTCACTTAGTATTTTAGCACCTAGTTTAACTGTGATCTTATTCCTGTCCTTTTCAGGATTAATCTCTACAATGTCCAAAGATTTTAGGTTTTTAACTTTATTTATTCTCTGAACTATATAAACGAGTTCTCTGCTCGTCAACCCACCAGGCTCACAATAGCCGGTTCCTGGAGCAAAAACAGGATCTGCAATATCAATATCTAGAGAAACATACATTTCTCCATTTTCATCATCTGAAAACTCTGTAATCCCATCACAAGCATCCTGCAAATCTTCTAAGAGTGCATTCATAGGAACAACCTTAATATGATTCTCTTTCATAAATTGGATTTCATGTTCATCTGAATTCCTTATTCCTACCAGCAAAACATTTTCCGTAGGAAAACCTGCTTCAACCAAACTTCTGAGCCAATCCTCATGGGTAGGAACCTCGTTATCTGCAGCTTCCATGCAATCAGGGTGAGCATCAAAAACAACAAGATAGGGATTCTTTTTCCTAGATTTACAACTTTCCAAAAACGATTTTGTCAAAGAGTAACTTATTGAATGGTCTCCTCCAAGAAAAACGCTTCTTTCTTTATTATCAAATATTTCAAGAGCATTTTTTTGAATAAGCTCATTTGCTCTTTCAATATCTGAGTTATCTAAATGAATCTCCTCTAACTTTAAAGAATCAACATTTACAATTTTTCCGGACTCATTTGAATAAATTTCTTTAAGAGATTCAAGAATAGCATTGCCTGCTTTCTCACAACCTTTAGTTTTCCCGAGTCCATTAATCCCCGGAACTTTTACAATAAAATTTTCCATAAAAACTACTAAGAACTCTGCTTTTTAAGATTAATTACTTGATACCAAATAAGGCTTTAAGCCAATTAAGTATAGAATCAAAAAATCCCTGAGAAAGACACTTCCTATCCACACAGGAATTCGAGGAACATTCAAAATTATTGCTGCACAAAGCTCCAGATGAAAGTTGTGCATACATATTTCCTTCAGAAGAACAATATTTTCCACTTTTCCTTGAACCAGAGCTTAAACAGCTTTTGTCATAAAAACATCCACTGGTGCAAGTCAAAACTCCATTAACCACCTGAGGTCCATTTATCTCTATTCCATAATCAGAAAGATTCAATCCCGAATCGCTCCTTACGGAAACAACAACATAGGGAATATTAAAAGAATCATTCATAGAGATACCCTCAATAGTGATTATAAAGTTCCGGATATTAAAACTTTCTCCAAGAGTAACTGTATAGGGAACAAGTTTTCCAACAGTAATCGTAGCGGTATCTTTTGTCAAATTGGTAAGCTGCAAATAATAAGCGTCCCCTGTAGTGTTAAGGAGGGTTGAACTTCCTAAATAAATTGTAAAATTCTGAATCATAGAAGTTGGTTTTAAGTTTCCTGAATCTGTTTGGTTTTGCAAGGAAGAATTATCGGTTTGGTCTTCCGTTATAGAAGAATTCAATACTGTTGAAGTTTCATTAGAAAGATTATCAGTTTGAGTACTAGTATCACTAGGAAGAGCGTTTGGAAAAGTTATAGGCACATAAGAATAAGAATCATCTCCAATAACGCATGCGCCATTTGAACAACCATAAGGACAAGTATAATTAGCATAATTTATATCGCTAGTAGTACCATTACAATAGACTGCAGAGAGTATATTCTTTGAAAGACAAATATTTGGATAAGTCCTTCCCACATTTGGAGTATAAATCCATTGCTGACTTAAATAAGGACTTATACCTCCACCCGAAGCCACACACCCTTTTGAAGGCAGCGCTTGAGAATAAGGTCCCGCATAAGGATCTACGATAACCCAGCCATTATCTCCATCTCCTCCATAAGTTAAATTATATTGATAAAAACCGGGTGTAAAAACCGCTTTTCCATCCTCTCCAGAAAAAGACACTGCTAAAGAATAATTATATC
>CAZKAU010000082.1:0-2124 GCA_964551065.1 Candidatus Woesearchaeota archaeon
TCTTTCAAATGCAAAAATTACCACTGCAAGCACAAATGCCAAGGCGCCTATTACGCTCCCCGCTAAAGCCCTACCATTTCCAATAACTGCTCCAGTAAAACTCAATCCTGCAGACATGAGAACAATCCCAAAAGTTCCCAAAATCAAAGCTGAAACGGTGGAAGGGGAGTCAAAGAACTTCTCTTTTTTAGCTGTCTTACCTGACTTCTTTCCTGATTTTTTAGTTTTTGCCATTATTCCATTCCTCTTCCAGACATTCTACTTCCATTACCGCCCTGTCTTGAACCACCGAGTTCAGGAGGAAGCATCGAAAATCCTGCACCCATTGTTTCATAATTTATTTGAGGAAGCATATTTCCATAACCACTGAAATAACCTTGAACTCCTACTGACTGATTCCAATAAGGAGCCATTTTCATTCCATAAATTGGAGAACCAAAAGCTTCAAGAGATTCTTGGAAAGGAGGAGTTTTGAAATGCTGCCACCAGTCACCTGCTTCGATAACTTTTCTTGCTTCAAATCCTTTTTCGCCAAGACGTTTCATTATTTTCTCTATAGGAACATTTCCCATGCCCATGGGAAGTTCTGTGTGTTCAAATCCAAAATTATCTGACAGATGAACATGTTTTACAAGAGGAGCTATTTTCTTAGCTTCATTTAATGTGTCTTCTTCACTGAATCCGTATTTTCTAATCATATTTATATGTCCAACATCCCATGTGGCGCCTATGAGTTTTTCCGCTTGTTTTCTTGCATCAGATTGAGACATCGCTAAACCCCCTCTGTCTTTTGGTTTCATCGCGTTCTCAATAAATTTGTCTCTTGCTGCATTTATTACCTTAGTTAAATCTTCAGCTCTTGAAAGACCGCCTCCAGCAGGAGGATTTTCTATACTTATTATCGGTGCCTTGTCCTTGAATTCTGAATAAGCTTTGAATGCGACATTTCCAAAAGTTTCTGCACTTTTATCAACTGCAAAATCTTCAAGAGGTTTGTAAACCTGGGGAGCTTCAAGTTTCATTAAATCTTTCATTAATACTCCCATTGACCTTGATTGTTCTGAGAGATATTTATCTTCTTCTAAACTCTTTCCAAAAGTTTCTGAAATTTTTACAAGCTCTTGTTGATAACTATTTTTTTGTTCGGGAGTCATGGGGCCAAATTTGTAAGCATTGTCAAAAACATTGTTCAGGTGCTTTCGGATATCATGAAGTTCCTGTCCTGCACTCTGATATCTTAAAATAATATCTTTTTCAGTGGGAGTCAAGCTCTCGAATTTGGTTCCTTCATGAATCTTATTCACGATCTGTTGCGCTATAGGTTCTGTTTCATGAATTGCTCTATCTGCTCTTTCTTTTATTGCGATAAGGGTGGTAAGAGAGTTATCCCATTCTGTATTGTTTCTCATTCTAACATGGTCTAAGGCAGTTACCTTGTCTCCTTTAGCCAACTTCTCTTCATCCATTCCAACAATACGCTGTGTGTCTGCCTCAGCGAGATTTATCTGTCCCGTTGTTTGATTTACAATGGGTATTCTCCATTTTTCCATATTGGTTTTTCCATTTTCTTCTACGGGACGATATTCAGCCCCATTCCATCCAAGCGAAGAGTGAAAAGTCACAGGCATATTCCCATCGGGAGACATTTCGTGAGCGCGGAGAACATTGGAAAGCATTTGCCTTTCAGATTCTTCTCTTGCAAGTTCATTATATCCCTGCTGACCTATTCCTGAAGGATCTGTCAAGATTCCATGTACTGAAATATCAACTCCTGTAAGTTTTGCAAGTCTGTTGATTTCTTTTAACTGTTGATTTGGAACGGACTCAAATACATTCGGCTGAATTGCAGAAACCTCTATTTGCTTTGCTCCTGACTTTAATTTTTCTGAAACATCTGTGAGAATATTTGCTGTTCGCGGGTCTGTTGCCATTCCTAATTTTGCAGCAGGTATTCTATATCCTGTAAAGTATCCTGCCTTATCAGAATCCATAGAGGAATATCCTCCTCCATAAATACTTTCTATATTATAATCACCCATTTTGAACTAATATTTGGAAGTAATTTTGATTTATTAAATTATTGGCTCGAAACATTTTTAGAACTTCCTTCTGTCGGAGATTTTT
>CAZKAU010000083.1:0-2067 GCA_964551065.1 Candidatus Woesearchaeota archaeon
CAACAGTTCTTTAATTTAGGGGGAGTTGGAGCAATTCTCAGATTTAGCATTTAATTGGTAAAAATTAAAAGGAATATTCTCTTTGATTTCTCATGAAAATCCTTGCTCTGGGAGACCCTCATGGAAAACTACCTGAAGGCCTTGAAGAGTTTGTAAAAAAAGAAAAGCCTGAAGCTCTGATTTGCGTTGGAGATCTTGCCCCGGTTAATAGAACTATCGGAGTACCGAACGACAAAAAGCAAGCAGAGCTAATTAGAGAGATGGCTTCATTTAATCTCCCAGTCTTGACATTAAGAGGAAGCATGTATTTCAGCAGCAGAAATTCAAAGAAAATATTTTATGATGAAATACAAAAATACAAAAATGTTCATTCAAAGAATACAGGCATCATAAAAATAAAAAGTCAAAGTTTTATCCTTTTTGATTTTCTTTTTGAGAAAGAAAGCGCCCGTTCAATAACCCCTAAAATAAAACTCATAATGAAATCAAATGCAAATAGAAAGAGAAAATTGAATAATCTCCTAAGAGAAAATCCAAATTCAGTTTTAATAACCCACAATCCTCCTTATGGTTATCTTGACAAAATAACATCGGGAAAACATGTAGGTTCAAAGATAATCTATGAGGCTATAAAAAAACACCAACCTCTATTAGTTTTATGTGGTCACATACACGAAGCAGAAGGGGAAACCAGAATAGGAAAAACAAAAGTCTATAATTTAGGAGACAATAACTATAAAATTCTGGAGATTTGATATTTCAAAATCCTTTTAAAGACAAACATATTTTACCATAGATGGCCAAGAAAGCTGTAAAAAAGAAAGAGGCTCACGAACACAAAAAAGCTCATAAAGATTCTAAAGAACGCAAAGCTAAGAAAGCTCCTGAAAAAGAAGAACCTAAATTCGAAACTTACACTCCTGAAAGTCCTGAAATAATAACTGAACCCGAATTATATCCTACTGAAGAAAATCAAGAGGTTCAGAAATCCTCTGAAGGGGAAAATTCTGAAATATCTGAAAAAATTATAGAGATAGATGAACCAGAAGAACTTGAAATTGTAATGCCTTCAAAAACAACATCTGAAATAGATGATTCTCTTGAAAAATATTATGTAAAAAAAATAGAAGCAATTCTTTTTGTTTCTGCAAGGTATCTGACTATGCAGGAATTAATTTCTCTTTCAGATTTAAATCCTATAATCATAAGAGAAGGTCTTGATACCTTAAAAGAAAAATATGATAAAGATGACACTGCAATGGAAATAGTTTCAAGAGGAGAAGGCGGTGGTGAAGTTTGGAAAATGGATATAAGAAAAGAATTCGCAAACATAACAAACAAACTTGCAACAGGCTCAGCAGAATTCTCAAAAGCAGAAATGGAAACTCTAGGAATCATAGCATACAAACAACCGATAAAACAATCTGTTGTAATCAAGATAAGAAGCAATAAAGCCTATGACCATATTAAAAAATTAAATGATTTAGAATTGATAAAAAAGAAAAAAGTGGGTCACACCAACGAACTCTCACTCTCTGATGAGTTCTATGACTATTTTAACATACAAGACCCTAAAGACTTCTTGAAAAAACACGGTGAAGGAGAACAAGATGGTTGATTTCATAACAATAATCTATCTGTTCTATATATTTGTCTCGTTATATTTCCTGACTTTATACATTCTGATTTATCTCCCAAACAGGAAAGAATTCTTCTCTTACCCCGAACCTGAAAGAGAATATTCTGTGGATGTGGTAGTTCCATGTTACAATGAAAAAGAAACTATAGGAGATACGATAAGATCCCTTCTTGAATCAGATTATAAAGGATTAAAAAAAATAATAGTTGTTGATGATCAAAGCACAGACGATTCCTATGAAATAATAAAAAAAATAGCAACTGAAAATCCAAGAGTAATGGCTCTTAGAACCCCCCAGAACACCGGAAAAGCAAGTGGTTCAAAAAATTACGGGGCAAAATTTTCAAAATCAGAACTAATAGGATTCAGTGATGCAGACTCTTACCCTGATAAAGACGCAATATCCAAGATGATCGGATTTTTCAACG
>CAZKAU010000084.1:0-1265 GCA_964551065.1 Candidatus Woesearchaeota archaeon
CAGAAAGCCTAATTCCTTCTTCTACAGGGAGATAGCCTTGCCTTATCAAGATTCCATTAGATCTCACAAATTTTTCCAACTCTGAAACATTCATAAAATCAGGAAAAGAGAAGTAAAATTCCTTTGTTGCAAAATCATTTCCATCCTGCCTTAAAAGATATTTTGCATCAATCTTGCCTGCCATATAGATAAAAATTCAGTTTGTTTAAAAAAATTATTGTGATTAAATCTCAAAAATCTTAGGCTTCCCAGAGACATTAATCACGATGCTTTTCCCAATCTTCTCTTCAATCCCACCTGCTTCATGTATGTGTGCATTTATGACAATATCTGGCTCAAACTCTTCTATTGCTTTTCTTATTGCCTCAGAACCTTCAAAACCAGAAAATTCAGATTTGCTCCCCGACGGATGCATGTGTGTAACCATAATTTTCTTTCTCAAATCCTTAACCCCTTCATGCCCTTTTTTCAAGAGATAGAATATATCTGATTCTGTAAGAGGATTCCATCCAAACTCAGCCCCTCCTGCTCCAAAAACCCCTAAATCATATTTTGCAAATGAATATCCATGGATATTCTTGGCATTGCCATACATTTCAGAAAGAAAATCAACAGTCGCAAAAGAATCGTGATTTCCTGGAACAAGCAAAACTTGTTTTTTTATTTTTGCAAAAGGGCCTATAATTCCTTGAAAATGTTCATCTGAAATAAATAAGTCGCCTGCAAGTATAACTAAGTCGACATCTTCTCTCTTTGCTTTTCTTGCAAGTTTATTTACAAATCTTAAATCTCCATGTAAATCTCCAACTGCAAGAATTTTTGATTTTCTTTCCATAATTAAAAAATTAGATTTTAATTAATAAAGCTTGTGAAATAAAAAATACAAGTTCTAATTATCAAGATAATTATTTTCTCCTTTTTCTGCCAGTATGAGCCTTATTCCAGACCTTGGCAGGTTTCGTCTTTGCTCTCTTGTAAAGATTAAATGAAACAATAATTATTCCTGAAACAACGAGAATGACCAAAAGATAATAGAATACATATCCCCAACTAGTCTGTCTGAAAAAGGTAGGAGTAAGATTGCTGAAAAAATTTGAAATCTTATTGAAAATATTATCAGAAGAACCTGGAGGGTTGGTTGTTCCTGAACCTGAATTTTCAGTTAAACAAACTCCGTTACTACATCCAAACTTGCATTTCTCCTGAAGAATATAAGTTCCATTTGAACAAACTTCAAGATTATCTCCAGCGCATGCCAAATTACC
>CAZKAU010000084.1:1275-2036 GCA_964551065.1 Candidatus Woesearchaeota archaeon
AGTAGTAGCATTTGTTGAATTATCTACCACAGCTCCGCCACCTCCTCCGCCTGCTGCAGTTGTTCCGGTAGTTCCTGTAGTTCCGGTATTTGTCGGAGGAACATAAGGATCATATGCAAAAATAGTATAGGTAGAAAATCCGGGAGAAACCGAATCAAAATAATAATAATCTGCATCTGATGAATTAAGTGTCGTTGGAAGAGCAGTCCAAGTTCCGTCCCCAGGATTCCTATAAAGGCTTATATTATTTGCATCGAGACCATTATCAGAAATCCAGGTCTTGTTAACTTTAAAGGAGATTGTAACATTAGAAATAACCGAATCATTAAATCCAAGGGTATTTATTTTGAAAGACTGATATGCCTTCCCTGAAGAAAGATTCAATCCACCAATAATCACTGTTGCTTCCACAGAAGTCTCATTAAGCCGGAAAACAGTAACATTAGCATTAGAAACAGTTTCATTTGTTACAAGATTTAATTGAGTTAAATCCATTGTAGAACCCAAGGTGGAATTTGAAATATTAATTGTAGTTGTTTGGTTTGCAATCGCAGTTGGAACAGGGTTTGCAACAGATGAAACAGAACCATAAGTCATAGGATAATAATCAGGAACTCCCGAAAGATCATAGGAAGTTGTACAAACACCGCCCGTGCTTGAACACAATGTGCTGAATCCGGTTCCAGGAGCTGAATAATTATCCCAGAAGTTACCTCCGATTGTTGAACCTCCAAGAATATTTGTTCCATTTTGAAGAGTTG
>CAZKAU010000085.1:0-2022 GCA_964551065.1 Candidatus Woesearchaeota archaeon
CGGATTGTGGGCAGATTAATTTGACTCTTGACCCTTCAACAAGTTGGTGGAATAACTCTTGGAAGAAGAGACAGGATATTAATTTTACAAGTGTGGCTTCAGGAAATTTGGTGAATTTCCCCGCTTATATTAATGTTAGTTCTGAAACAGGAATGAATGGAGATTATAGTGATTTGAGGTTTTTCAATGGTTCTTGTTCACAGGCAGGAACTTTCCAAATGGATTATGAGATAGAAAACGGAACTAGTTCAAATGCAAATGTTTGGATAAAAATCCCTAATCTTGTTCCAGGGGTAAATAATATTTGTATGTATTATGACAACCCTGCTGCGGCTAATGTTCAAAATATGACTGCGGTTTGGAATTCAGGATATCTTAATGTTCAGCATCTTGAGAATTCTTCAGGAGGGAGTCAAGTGGATTCAACAGGGCATTTGAATTCTACGAACTTTGGTGCTACACTGGGATCTTCAGGAATAGTTGGAGAAGCAGATAGTTTCAGTGGAACAAATTATATTAGACTTCCAACATTTAATGCCTTGAGTGGAAAGACGAACGCAACCATTAGTTATTGGGCTTATCAAAACTCAGATACTTCTGCAGACTATAGTCTATGGGCGAACGGTATCGTACTTATAGAACCGGGGGATGATACAAATATTCCAGGAGTAACTAATCTTAGAATAAGATGGAATCTTGGAGGTTCTTGGGCAAATAGTCACACTGCTACAGGAGTTTTAGATACAGGAGCATGGCACAATTGGGTATTTGAGTTTAACGACGGAACAACTTTAATTTACAAAGATGGGCAACAGGTTTATTCTGGAACGGATTCGATTAATACTATAAGTACAGCTTCTCCAGATTATGATATTGGTTACAGGTCTGGTTCGGGAGGAATTGATGGTAGAATTGATGAATTTAGAATTTCAGATGTTACAAGAAATGGGGATTGGGTAAACCAGAGTTATCAACAGGTTGTAAATAGCAATCAGATTGTATCTTTTGGGGCTGTGCAAGAATCTAAGGGAGTAGTAAGTACAATATCTGGGGCCACTCCTTTCTATGCAACACAAAATCCAATATTGACTTCAAGTTTGAGCAAGGGACAAAGTCAAATAATTACATTCAATGTCACTGCTACAGGTGTTCCGGATACTTACACTTTCTTTGCATTTGGAAATCTCACTAAAAACTATAGCGTTTCAAATATTTCTGATTATAGAAATATTACTATTCTTTCTAATATTCCTCCAGTGATAATTTATCCTCAGAATAATACTTACAATGTTAATGTCAGTACCTTAAATTATTCTTATGCTGATCCAAGCGCAACTTATTGTTGGTACTCTCAAGATGGAGGAACCACAAATTCAACACCTATTAGTGCAGGAACAAACTTTACCGGAATAACAACAACAGAGGGAAGCAATACCTTTGCCCTTTATTGCGATAATACTGCAGGAACTATAACCTCCACAAGTGTAACTTTTTTCAAAGATACAATTTCTCCTTTGATTTCATTTATTCCAAACACTTATCCAAATGATACTTTGACTTATGAGAATTGGACCTATGCAAATCTTAGTATAAATGAGCTGAACATAGCAAATATAACTTATAGTCTTTACAATGAAACTTCTCTGATAAATCAGACAACTTATACAAGCTTGGTTTCCCAAATTAATTGGACAAATTTAACCGATGGGGTTTATTATTATAATGTTTCGATTTACGATATTGCAGGAAACTATAATTCTACTGAAACAAGAAAACTTACAATAGATGCAAATGCTCCTGCAGTTATTCTCCTTAGCCCTCAGAATGATACTTACTCAAACCAAACTTTGCAGAATTTAACTTTCAGTGCAAATGATACTGTTGGACTTGGAAATGCAACACTCAACATCTTTAATTCTAGTGGATTTTTAATTAATACTACAACAATTTTAATTTCGGGAACGCAGACTATTGCAGGAATTGTTTACGAATTTTTGTATGATGGAGTTTTTAATTGGTTTT
>CAZKAU010000086.1:0-1997 GCA_964551065.1 Candidatus Woesearchaeota archaeon
TCCTTTCTGTTATCGTTGCGATACTAAATTAATTTACATGCCTTTGCCAGCATGGTTTGTTGACATCCAAAAGGCTAAGAAAAAAATTTTAGAATTCAGCCAGAAAATAAATTGGTATCCTTCATTTTTAAAAGATGGAAGAGTCAAATACTCGATTGAGACTGCTCCGGATTGGAATATCTCAAGAAATAGATATTGGGCAAGTGCCATTCCTGTTTGGATTTCCGAAGATGGTGAGAAGATTGTAATCGGAAGTATCGAGGAACTGAGAAAATATGCAAAAAATATGCCGGACAGAAAAATAGATTTGCACAAAGATTTCCTCGATGAAGTGGTATTGGAAAAAGACGGCAAGGAATTTAGAAGAGTTCCGGAAGTTCTTGACTGTTGGTTTGAATCAGGAGCTATGACTTTTGCACAGTTCCATTATCCTTTTGAAAATAAGAAATTCTTTGAGGATAATTTCCCGTCGCAGTTTATTGCGGAATATATTGGACAGATTAGAGCTTGGTTTTATTATATGATTGTTCTTGCAGCAATATTATTTGATGAGGTTCCGACAGAGAATATCGTTACAACGGGAACAATCCTTGCAGAAGATGGACAGAAAATGAGCAAGAGTAAAGGTAATTTTACAGATCCGATGATTCTTACGGAGAAGTATGGGGTTGATGCCTTAAGATTTTATCTTATGAATTCTAATGTAATGAATGCAGATAATTTGAATTTCTCTGATAAGGGTGTTGAAGAGATTTACAAAAAATTAATTGTTTTGATGTACAACGTTGCAAATTTCTATGATATGTATAAGAATGAAGACTTTTCCAAAGATAAAAATTCTAATAAGATAACGGATAAGTGGATAACTTCCAGAACTTATGAGCTTGAAAAAAATGTTGGAAGATATCTTGAAAACTATAACACTATGAAAGCTACTTCTGAAATAAGGAGTTTTGTTGAAGATTTGTCTACTTGGTATGTTAGGAGAAACAGAGACAGATTTAACACAAAGGATTTTGATGCCCGAGAAACCTTGAAATTTGTCTTGGAGACTCTTTCCAAGATTTGTGCTCCAATAATTCCTTTCGTTGCAGAAAAGATTCACCAGATTGTTAATGGAGATGGTTCCGTTCACCTTGAAGAATGGCCAGAGTTTAAAGGAAAGGAAATTGATTCAGAAGTTTTGGAAGATATGAAATATGCCAGAGATATTGTTTCCCTTGCTTTGAAAGAAAGAGATATGGCGGGACTTGCATTGAAACAACCACTTGCAAAACTTCTTGTTTTTGGAAAGAAAATTCCAAAAGAATATTCTGATTTGATTGCAGAAGAAGTAAATGTGAAGAGTGTTGAGATAAAAGTTTCAAAGGATAACCTTAAAGTTGAACTTGATAAGAAAATAACTCCTGAACTTGAAGCAGAGGGCTTTGCAAGGGAGCTTTCTCGACAGATTCAAGCATTCAGGAAGAATCTTGGACTAAACAAGTCTGATAAGGTAGATACTTATATTATTACAGACAAGAACTTTAAGGAAATTTTAGATGGTCAAGTTGAATTTATGAAGAATAGGACAAATTCAAATGAATTTTCGATAGTACTGGAGAGTAAAGAAAAGTTTAAAAACAAAATTGACTTCACAATAAAAGATAAAAGAGGGGCGATAGTGATTGTTAAAAAGTGACTACTGAAAGGTAACTCCTGTAATTCACCCCTTGAATATAACAATATTTAAAAACAGATTTACCCAGATAAAAACAATGATAGTAAAAGATGAATTTTTGAGCAGGTTAAGAAAGATTTTCGATTTGAATTTGTACGAGGTTAAGGTTTGGACTGCTCTTCTCTCGAGAGGTACAAGCACCGCGGGAGAGTTAAGCAATATTTCTAGTGTTCCAAGATCCAGAACATATGATATCCTTGAAAGTCTTGAAAAGAAAGGATTCATTCTTATGAAGCTTGGAAAACCAATTAAGTTTGTTGCAATTAAACCGGAAGAG
>CAZKAU010000087.1:0-1971 GCA_964551065.1 Candidatus Woesearchaeota archaeon
GGGATTACGTCAGGGTCTAATAAGCAAGCACTTAAAGAATCCCTTCTTACTGAATTAGGCAATATAAAAATCGGATCATCAATGGAAGAAATGTCGGAGGCAGAAGCCTCCAAAGCAGCTATTAGAGAAAGAATCGCATATGTCCAGCAGCAAGCAAAGGAGAATGGATATAAATACTGTTGGAATGTAAATCCTATGGATGCATTGACGAAACCTATCTGTGCAGAAGCAACAATGGCAGGGGTGATAAAGGAAGAGGAAATGGGTAATGTTTATGGATTTCCTCCAAGATTTATATGTAGGTGTGATATCGCATATACAAGGGGAGAGTGGACGGAATTTAATCAGGCAATAAATACTAATCTTAGGGAAGTTAAGAAACGCTGGGTCCAGGAGCTTATCGATGCTCCTCACCAAAAAGCAAGCTGGCATAGAGGCATGACCTTGATAATTCCTTCTGATCCAGTAAGAGCTGCTGGGGAAAAATTATATGCAGATATAAAGGAAAAGCTTGATCTTGCGAATAAGACTGATGTCCCTGATTTTGAGCAATAAAATATTTTTATTTTTAAAATCTGGTTTGGTTATATAATAAATAAAGAATGCAGCAGACCTCCAAAGAAACCTATTGAAAAATGTCAACCCTAAGACAAAGAATCCGCAAAAAGGGGATTTCCCCTCAACCTTGGAGTTTCTGGAAAGGTGAAATCCCTTATTTCTGTATATCCGCAAAATCCTTATTTAAAAATTCAGGAATAGATTTTCATATAATAGAAAGGGAACTTACAGAAGAAGGTTGGATTCTTCCTTCAGAAAGCCTTATAGAAATTCTAAAAAATAATGAAAGATTAATGCAAAAACAAGTATGGGATTTTGATTCATCTTATGGGTGCATCCCTGATGATTATGAACCTGATGGATCTCATTGTTTATCTGAGATCCCATTTTAGAAAGGTAGGCTTAACAATGGACTTTATTGAAAAAATAGCATTTTGTTTTATCTTTATTTTTTTAATATCCTCTGTTGTAATATTTTTTTATATAGGCAGCCATGGACTCTTTGTTTTGGCTATATGTGCTGTGGCATTCGCTGTTTCTTTTTTTGTCGAATGGATTTTAAACTTAATAACAAAGGAAGACCTAAATGTATACACCATCAATGATGAGACAAATCTTAGAAATAAGAAAAATTGATCCAGCAGCAGCTGATTTTCTTATGGGGAATAAGATCCGAAGCCTGATTGCTTCCGGTGAACTTACGGTTGATCTTACTGCAGGCGATCTTTTAAGTTTGTTTGTATGGGAATATTCTCCTCAAGGGGATATTTATTGGCGTGATCTTCATTGTATGACTTCTAGAGCAGCAATGGAGGAACGATGACTCTAACTGAAGATCCTGAATTAATCAAACGTTTAAAAGAAAAAAGAGATATAGATTTATCACAGGATTTTATTGAAATGAGGAGCAAGCATTTGTCGGAGGTTAAGCCTGTTAAGTTAGTGAAAATCGAATCTATATCTATAATGTCTGATGGTTTTACTGGCTCTGAAGTTATGTTTAGATGGAACAATGACAGATATCAAGCTATTAAATTAGATGGCAGGGATTCAGAAAGTGTTATAAAAGCCCTTCTTGAAGCAGTGAATTTTTTGAGAAAAGAGCAGAAAGCCGGTGAAATATGATTTTATCAAAGAAAGGAATTAGATTATGACTATTCACTGTCCATTTTGTCCTCCTAAGCTCTATGCGAAGACAGTCGATGAAGAAACGGCAATCACAGTTTCTCTCTCTGAGGTGAAGAAACTTCCGAAATGGAATTATTCTCATGAAAAGTCTTTTGAGCAGCGGCAATGTGAAACATGTCATAGAATTTTTCTTTTTCCTTGGCCAGAGGAGAATGAACAAATGCCCCTTAAATCAGGAGTCAATTATTATAGGAGATCTAAATGCCATACGGGAACCAAGGAGCA
>CAZKAU010000088.1:0-1942 GCA_964551065.1 Candidatus Woesearchaeota archaeon
ATCTTCCGGAAAGAAAACAACCAAGAAAAAGACAGCAAAAAAGCCTGCAAGGAAATCAAGTTCAAAAACAAAGAAAAAAACTGGGAGAAAGAAGTAATGGTTGATGAAGCTTTTTCAAATAAGAAAATTTTTGTGATTCTGTTTGTAACTTTCGCATTGTTATTTTTCCTTATGAGGCTTACTCTTGCCGTATCCTCTTATGGCCCCGAAATACAAACCTCCACATATACTCTATCTAGAAGCTGGATAACCCGGGTTGTGAATCAAGGAGATGTCTTTAAGGATACTATCAATGTCCAAAATTTAAAAGGGTCTCCAATGTCTCTGAGCCTTTCTTATAGCGGGAATCTTCAGAATGTTTTATCTTTAAATTCTACTCTTGTAACTGTTCCTGCAAATGGAAATGCATCCATTGATTTTTGGATTATAGGGAAAAGCATAGGTAATTACAGTGGCGAGTTTTTAATACAAGGTGAACTAACAAAAAGTCTTCCGGTTAACATTAGTGTTGTTGATAATGCTTATGAAGCTCCGATAATCATAAATGTGCAACCTGCTAAAAATACTTTTAATCTTGGAAGCGATTTACAATTCTCTTTAGACGTTCAGAAGTTGAAGCCGACAGATGTACATAATGCGACTTTTAATTACACTCTTTATGATTCTGAAAATCATACCTTCTTTTTGGGTTCAGATAAAATGGATATTTCCAGTTCTTTTCAAGCAATAAAGAAATACCCCGTTCCTGCTGACGCAAAACAAGGAGATTATACTCTCAAAACTGCTCTTTTTTATGAAGGAACAGAGGTAGACAATGAGGCTCCCTTAAGATTGAAAATAGCTTTTATGAACATATTAATTTTTGGATTTTTTCCAATGTGGTTATTAATAACCATTTTAAGTACAATTGTGGGAGGGGCAATTGCTTATATTTTCATAAAGAAATTCATAGAAAACAGAAAAAAGTATAAGATGCAATTAGATATGAAGACTCTTCCAAAGAAGACGCCGGGATTTTTCTTTTTAGGAAAGGTCGCAGAAAAGAACCATCAAGTTTATCTTGATCCTTTAAGGCTTAAAACTCATTCCATTGTTGCAGGAGCTACAGGAGGAGGAAAATCCATCACAGCCCAGGTTATTATTGAAGAAGCTTTGATAAATAACGTTGCGGTTATCGTTTTTGACCCAACTGCACAATGGAGCGGTATGCTTAGAAAATGTACCGATAAGAAGATGATGGCTTATTATCCTGCATTTGGACTTAAAGAGACTGATTCAAGAGGATTCAAGGGGAATGTTAGAGAGGTTAAGGATGCGAGAGAGTATATAGATATAAAAAGACACATGAATCCAGGTCAAATCCAGATTTTCTCTTTGAATAAACTTCAACCAAGCGATATGGATATTTTTGTTTCCAATGTTATCCGAGGAATTTTTGAGTCGGATCCTCAGGAAGCTCAGGACTTGAAACTGCTTCTGGTATTTGATGAAGTTCACAGGCTTTTGAGTAAATTCGGCGGAAGCGGAGAGGGTTTTTTGCAAATTGAAAGAGCTTGCAGGGAATTCAGAAAATGGGGTATGGGAGTTATGCTGGTAAGTCAGGTTCTTGCAGATTTCGTTGGAGAGATTAAAGCTAATATTTCTACAGAAGTTCAGATGAGAACAAGGGATGAAGGAGATCTTAATAGAATTAAGACAAAGTATGGGGAAGATTTTTTACAATCTTTAGTTAAGGCTTCTGTTGGTGTGGGAATGATGGTAAACCCTGCATACAATCATGGTAAACCTTTTTTTGTTAATTTCAGACCAATTTTACATAATACCCGACGTCTTTCAGACGAGGAACTGGAAAAATATAACCAGTATAATGACATTCTTGATGATATTGAATATCAGATTGAGCAGCTTGAGCAGGAGAAAATTGACGCTTTTGATTTCAAAA
>CAZKAU010000089.1:0-1803 GCA_964551065.1 Candidatus Woesearchaeota archaeon
ACAAATCTCCTTGAGTACTGCAAATCTTACCTGGCTCATTAATTAATATAATCATAAAAAATTATAATAAAAATCGTTTAAAAATTATCCTACCTGACATTCTCCAGAAACCCAATAATCAACTTTACTATCCATGCAGGCAAAACAGCTGTTGCTGAAAGTTTGTGCACATGGCGCTTTTATGCATTGAATCTTTTGTGAGAAATAACCGCAAACAGGCTGATAAATCTGATAACATGCTCCCACATTTCTGGATTCATTGGAACAATAATTTTGATTTTGATATACGCTCTTAGAATTTCCTGAACTGAAATTGGTTGGATTAATAAAAATAATGATAAATGCCAAAAGCATAAGCGCAGCTAAAAAAGAAAGTAGCATCACCCAACTTTTGTGTCTCTTTTTCATTTTAGAAAATGATTTCAAAATCTCCAAGGGCTCTTCTTAAAGACATGATGGCTTCAGACCCAATATTTGTCTTTTTGCCTTTGCCAGATTCTATCATTCTCGAAACTTCTTCCATATCAGAATCTTCAATCTGGCTTGTTATTTTATTGACTTTACCGTCCTTGAAAAGGAATATTGCATCTCCCAACATTAGAATCTCTGCAGTCTTCTCTTTCTCTCCATCCATATATTTTACAACCATTCTTCCTTTCTCCAATGAAGCAAGGTCTTTTCTCTGAGAGAATTCCATAAGATCATTTATCAACAAAGCAGATTCTCTTCTAACATTTTCTATCATATGAAGATTAGTTTTGCCTTTTTTGAACTCAGCTCTTGCAGTGTTTATATCTTTGATTATCGATTTGCTTTGAGGTGAGAATTTCCCTTCTTTAACCATTTTCTCAAATTCTTCCATGACTGCAGCATTCGATTTCTTCTTTGTAACAGCCTTCAATAATTCTGAAACTTCTTTGTAAATTTCTTCGATAATTTTTCCCTGAGCCTTCTTCTCAATCTGCTTTCTCAAATCTTTCATTCTCTCAATATAATCTTCAGTGTCTTTTATCATTTCATCAATCTCAACACCTTTGACTTCTTTCAATTTTTCATGTTCAAAATCCTTATACTTTCCAATTATTTTTTCCAAAATGTCAACATACTTGCTTTCAAGCATCTTTTCTTTCTCAACAAATATTTTTCTCATCTCTTTAACAGTTTGTCTTGGAGTTGGAGGAGGCAAACCATAAAGCATCAAAAGAGCCTGACTTGGAGTTATAACCCCCCAATAAATATCATGAACCAGAATATCTAACAAAGCTCCCTTCGCTCTCTTAGTGGTTTTGTCTCCCATTGAGATAAACATGTCAATAGCTTCTGGAGAAGGCTTCAACTTACCCATCTTCAAAAGAACTTTCCAAGGCATAAATGTTCCTCTGTCATAAAGTGGAACCCCATCTCTAATGAATGTAAAAATTATTGGCTGCGCATCCTTAACAGATTCCCAAAAGTCGGTAAGAAGATAAACCTGAACATTTAACATGTTCTCTTTAACTCCGGCAATTGCATAGGCCTCTGAAATATACTGATAGATAATCCCCCTCAATCTTTCTTTCAATTCAAGTCTTGGCATTCTCTTAACGTCTGTATCATTAATAATTATGAAAGCATCAATATCTGAAGTCTTAACAGCTTCTCCTCTAACCATACTTCCGGCAATAACATAACTAACAACATATCTTTCAAACTTCTGGAGAACAAGAGATTTGTGAACTTCTGCAACTCTCAGGGCTTTCAAAACTGAAGACTTATCATAAAGTGGGAAAGACATTGCAACGGCTCCTAACAAATCAAACTTGC
>CAZKAU010000090.1:0-1634 GCA_964551065.1 Candidatus Woesearchaeota archaeon
AGCTGGAACCATGTCACCCCCATCTTGTAGTAATTTTTCATGTCAGCAATTTCGATATTTCCTGCCATTGTAATTCCGATATTGCTTTGTTCAAAAATCGAAACCTCTTGAATTTCAACTTCTTCCTGCTGAACATTCTCCAAATCCATTTTATATAACCTTCCTGTGCTATAGCAAGCCCTTTTGTTTTTTTCGAAATCAATATGATAGTATATGTAGTGGTGCCTAAATATTTAACTCTTTCAAATTCAGACATCAATATACCTCTCCAAAATAGAGAATAAAATATCTTCCATTTTATAGTACATTTTTAAATCTTCAAAAGATTTCTTTGAAAATCTATACCTAAATTCATCTTTTCCTAAAAATCTTTTTATCTCTTCTTTCGCTCTATTAGGAGGGACAGCAAAAAAATGCTCCCAAGGAAGATGCGGAGAAAAGTCTTGATGCATATTTTCTGTAATCACAAGCAAGAATTCTCCATTCGCTAATATCTGCATACAATGAAGCATAGGTAAATAGTAAGGAGTCCACCCATCAATAAAAATATTTATTTTTGATTTCCTTATTCTCTCGTGCTTCTCTTCTCCAAGAATTTGATTATCAAAAATAGAATTACTTGAAACGGGCAGTACACATTCTCTCCATATTCTTTGACGATACTTAGTCCTTGCACCAAAGAAATAACAGTCTATTTCCTTTTTTACCTCGTTATCCTGAGGGGAAGCAAATCCCTTATGATACCCAATAGGGAGGAACTCTACTGGACAAGTTATTTCATTTCTAATTTCTTCAATATTCGATTTGAATAAATCCAAAATCAAATCCCACGGCTCTGAATGAGGCTTAGAACTGAATTGCCTCAGCTTAGAAAACTGCTCCGTTTGCATAAGAATATTAAATGCTTTTCTCGGAAGCTTAGAAGGATGGAATAGTCTTTGGGCTTTCATAATAATATTGATATCTTTAGAGTACGGTAATTCAGGATCTTTTTTAAATGCATTCTCAATAGTTACTCTATGTCCTCTTTTTGTAAAACAATCAGATAGAACAACTATAAACTCTTCAAATATATGAGGAGAGGCAATGCAAAGGATATGGATATGCTTCATTTATTATCTCTTTCTTTTTGCCCAATAAATCTTAATTCCTGGAAGGATAATCATCCTCAGCCTTTCTCCAATAGGAAAATAATTAAATAGAGACGTTATTACACGACAAATCTGAGGAAAAGGGTTAGTCATTTCTATCTTAAAAAGAACTACACCAAAAAATGATTTTTTATTTGTTAAGCTTCCGAATTGCATTTATTTATCTCCTCGTCCCATCTTTCGTGAAACGACTCTTCCCCATCGTCTCCAGATACCAGCCAATCAACCCGGTGCAGCATCACAGCTGCCTTGCGCAAGGTATCAGCGGCAACCTTAAACTTTTCGATCGTTTCAGAATTATAATGACACCCAATATCCTCATCGTATTCATTCTTCTCTATACTATCATTTTCAGACATGATTCTGTCTACTTCATCGGCTGCATCTTCTATATGAGATTGGATATGATCAAAATGCCTACCACTCATTTTTAAGCCTCCTTATTTGGATAGCTCATCGGCACAAGAGATAAGAGCCTCCCCT
>CAZKAU010000091.1:0-1580 GCA_964551065.1 Candidatus Woesearchaeota archaeon
AGATCCTAATGGAGATAATTTAACTTATTATTACACTCCTCTTGCAAATGTTAATGTTTCAATAAATTCTAGCGGAAATGTTTCTTTTTATCCAGAGACGGGATATAAGGGCGTAAGCACTATAATTTTTACTGCAAGTGACGGAAGTTTTAATGTTTCGAGTAATGAAGTCTATCTTAATACGGGTGTGGATACAACTCCTCCTCAATGGTATTCTCCTGCGAAAAGTCCGGCTACAGTTTATCAAAATGCATACATTAATTTTACAACAATTTGGACGGATGATTTTGCACTTGCAAGTTATATTTTTTCTATAAATCAGGGGACTGGATGGCAGAATTATTCAGGAACTTTTTCAGGAGTTCAGAACACTTCTTTGAAGAATATTCAGATAAGTGCTGCAGAAGGAACAAACGTGTCTTGGTTTTATTGTGCTTCTGATACTAGTTTAAATCAGAATTGCACTACCGTTCAAACATTTACTGTTGTTACCCAACCTCAGCCCCCTACAGGCGTTACTACAAATGAAACAGGTGGAACAACCATTCCCAGCAAACCTAAAGCCCCCCAGGTAGTTTCTAATTTTTCGGTTCAACCTGCTTTTTTTACAATTTCCTTGAAACAAGGTCTTTCACAGACCAGAATCCTTAAGGTTTCTAATATCGGAACATCAAATCTTTCCTTTACACTTAATGTTTCTGGGGTGGATAAGTATGTGACTGTTAGCGACTATACTTTTAGCCTTGATTTTGGTTCGTCAAAAGATATTACGGTCGATTTTACTGCAGATAAATATGCAACTCCCGGAGAATATTTCGGAACAATCTATGTTACTGGTTCGAGCTCGGGTACAAGGAAGGTTCCGGTGGTTATTGACATAAATCCTTTTGAATTAGATTTTAAAATTGCCACCAATGTTACGACTCCGAGAATTCGTCCAGGAATGCCGGTTTCTGCTAATATCTCTCTAGAAAATCTTAAAGATCCTCCCAAGGGAAATATTACCTTGTATTATGCTGTTAAGGATTTGACTGGAACGGTTTATAATTCCTCAGAGGAGAATGTTTCTCTGACAAATAGTTTAATTTTATCTAGATCTCTTAAGGTTCCTTCAGATGCGCCTGTTGGAACATATCTTTTTTATGTAAGAGGTACTCTTGGAAGTTTTAATACTATAGACTCGGATACCTTTGAAGTCGGTTCTCTTTTTGATTTTGCAGCTATATTTAAGTATGGTTCAATTGTTTCTGCAATTTTTGTTCTTTCAGCATTTTCAATGATTCTCTTCATAAAATATAGGAGAGAAAGAGAAAAAGAGAGGTTATTGAATCTTTACTTGATGCTTACTGAATTGAAGAAACTTATCAATCAAGGAGCTACAGATCAGGCAGTAGATTTGTTTGTAAGAATAAAATCTCTTTATGGGGAAAGGGTTTCAAGAACAGCTCTTCAGAATAGAGAAAAACTTAGACAGGAAATAGATGCCTTAACTTCACGTTTACAACAGGAAGTCCAGGCTGCAAGTCCGAAGACCCAACAAGAAATAAAGCAAGCTTCTGGAGAAGCTCAGCCTGCAGCAG
>CAZKAU010000092.1:0-1579 GCA_964551065.1 Candidatus Woesearchaeota archaeon
AAATATGATAAGATTCATAGGGGTTATACAACAAGAGCTCCAAAAGGAGAATCTTTCAGAGATGTTGAAAGACGTGTTAGGAAATTTATAAAATGGTTAAGAAAATATGTAAGGAAGAATAAAGTTAATGTTGCTGTTTCTGCGCATGGAAATTCAATAAGAATTTTCAGGAAAGTTTTTGAAGGAAAAACCAGAGAGCAGGCAGTGAAGTGGAATATTCCTTATGACAAGGTTTTTGTTTATAAGATTTAGAAACTGATAACTCCGCCGCCAAGAACTTCTTTGCTTTTATAGAGAACTATGGCTTGCCCTTCTGAAACTCCAGTTATTGCACGATTGAGAGTTATCTGGAATTTTTTCTTTTTTTCATTGTAGGAAAGTTTTGCAGGAATCAATTCTCCGACTTGTCTTATTCTAGCAAAGACTTTTGTTTTTCCATTTGGTTTTATTGGGGGTTTTTCAGAAATCCAGTGAGGGTCTAAAACAGTGATTTCTTTTCTGTAAAGAAGTGGATGTCCTTCGGGCGCTGCAACGAGTAAATTCTTTTTTGCATCCTTGCGGGCTACGTACCATCTGTTCAGATTTTGCTTATCGTCAGAGTCTTTTTTTATTTCAAAACCATACCTTGGACCGAGCCTTTGTCCAATAGTATAATAGTAAATTCCATCATGCTGTCCGATTATTTCTCCTTTTGGATTTACTATGTTTCCCTTCTTTGGTTTTATTTTCTTTGAAAGGAAATCTTTCATGTTTATCTTTCCGATGAAACAAATTCCTACAGTTGACTTTTTGTTGAAATTTGGGAAGCCGGCTTTTTTTGCAATTTCTCTTGTTTCCGATTTTGAAAATTCCCCAATTGGAAATAAAGTCTTAGATAATTCTTTTTGATTTATTCTGTAAAGAAAATAAGATTGGTCTTTTGATTCGTCTTTTGCACGGAGCATTTTGTTTCCTTTCTTTGACTTTTTGACGCGGGCATAATGTCCGGTTACAATGAAATCGGCTTTTTGTTTTTCAGCTTCTTTTAGGAGATTTGGGAATTTTATTTTTTGATTGCAGTCAACGTCAGGGTTGGGCGTTATTCCTTCTTTGTATTTTTTGTACATCTCTTCGACGACTTCTTTTTTGTATTGTTTTTCGTAGTCAACTGTTATAAGCGGGATATCCAATTTTGCCGCAATCTTAACAGCCATTCTTCTTTCTTCACGCCAATTGCATTCTCCTAATTCATTTTTTGTGTCAGACCAATTTTTCATGAAAACTCCGACAACTTCGTAACCTTTTTGTTTCATTAACAATGCAGCTACAGAAGAATCAACTCCGCCTGAAAGTGCGACTAGAACTTTTATTTTCTTTGAGTTTTTAGGCTTTGCAAAAGGTAGTTTCATAAAATTAGAGAAGTTGGAGGAATTAAAAAGGTTTGGGATTAAAAAAACGTCCCGGATAGGACTCGAACCTATGACTTCATGGTTGCTGCTTGTCGCCTTCTTGGGGGTGACTTGTCAGGGGGTTTACCCCATACGATAACAGCCATGCGCTCTACCGACTGAGCTACCGGGACATAGCCTGTTTTAGAAGA
>CAZKAU010000093.1:0-1530 GCA_964551065.1 Candidatus Woesearchaeota archaeon
GTTTACAAGGTTTGTTTTACCATTTCTTTTAGTTTTTGCTCTTGTTTTTGGAATTCTTGAAAAGACTAATGTTCTTGGGAAGGAGAAGAAGAGTCTTAACGCGATAATTTCTTTTGTTGTAGGTTTAATTGTAATTACTGCTTTATCTCCAACAGTCATAATCAGCAATCTTGTTTTGTTCCTCTCCGTTTCTCTTGTGATTGTTTTCATAGTTTTGATGATTTGGAGCTTTATGAGCGGCGAAGAAGGAATTACCAAACTTATGGAGAAAGGGCCTGTTAAGTGGATTTTGTTCGGAGTTTTGGTTGTTGCGGTTGTTCTTGGATCAATCTGGGCATTTGGAATTTCCCTTCCGGATACAGGAGGAAATTTAATAACTGCTTTGTTCGGACAGTCTTGGAGCGGGACTTTCTGGACTAATGCAATCTTTGCGGTATTGATTGCGGTGGCACTTGCTTTAGTTATAGGGAAGACTGCAAAGAAGTAGTTAGAAACATATTTAAATATCCGTTCATACTTTTGATAAAATGATAGGTGGTATTTTAGCGTCTGCATCCTTTATTGATTTTGGGAATGTTCTTGGAAGTTTGCAGCAGGCGGGATTTTTTAGCTATATTCTCCCTTTTCTTTTGATATTCGCTCTGGTTTTTGGAATTATGTCCCGAATGAATCTTTTCAAAGAGAACAGAGCAGTTACGGCGATAATTGCATTAGCTGTGGGTTTAATGTCTCTTCAGTTTGATACTGTTCCAAGATTCTTTTCGACTATTTTTCCAAATTTTGGGATTGCTATTTCAATTATATTGGTTTTGTTAATTGTTATTGGGCTATTTGTTGACCCTAAGAAACCATGGTTGATGTATGTATTGCTCGCAATATCTGCGATAATAGTTATAGTTGTTCTTGTAAATACTTCGACTCAGCTTGGAATTCCTGCAGGAGAATGGTTTGCACAGAACTGGACTACTGTACTCACGGTCTTGATTATAGGGGGAGTGATAATCGGATTTATTGCAACAGCTATTAATTCAGGAAAGAATAGGACCGACAAAGGAAATCCTGAAAATTATAGAGCATTTTTAGTAGGTCCTCCTAAGGACTAAGACAGATTATTTTGTTTTTGTAGTTGTCTTTCTTGTTGAAGATTTTGTTTTGTCCATAACTTTTCCCATTGTTTTTGAGAAAGTGTCTTGCATCATGTTCATTTCTTTTTTGATACTGCTTAAGTCATTCCCATAGGAACCTATTTTTTCTAAGATTGCTGCTTGAAGCTTATCCATTACAGATTCAACTCTTTTCAGTCTTTCAGATATTTGGTCTATTTTTGTTTGAGTGAGAGTCTTGAACTCTTCCATTGAATCCATCTTCTTTGAGAAGTCCTTTATCTTCTCTTCGAATACTTGGTTTGAAACTTCAACTATTGTGTCGGTGTTTGATTGCTGGGGTTGATATCCTCCCGGTTGGTACTGCTGTTCATAACCTGCATTTGGGTCCTGTCCATAACCTTGTTGTGGATCATAACCTGCATTA